>JAYUUS010000066.1:0-16953 GCA_043754435.1 Rhodanobacteraceae bacterium | reverse complement strand
AACACCGGCACGCTGGAATCGTCTTCTTTGATGCGCGCTTTCAGCTCAGTGACTAAGCTGTCAATGCCCGCCTGCAGCGGTTTGAAATACTGCTGGGTGTAGGCGTTTTCGGCGGCCAAATACGCCAGCATGTCGGGATTTTTTCGGGTATCGTCGCGCAGCCAATAGTAGGGATCGTTGCGCGTATTAAATGGCGAAGGCACCGCGTAATCAACGCGCTTTGCTATCGGTGGCGATAACGGCGCGGCTTTATTGCTGGCGACGCCGGTATTTTCCGGCACCCAAGCACAGCCTAACGCCACAAACGCTAAAGCAGAAGGAAAAGCGAGTCGCAGCGCGTTATTGGGGCTCATGGGGGCAGGCCTAAATAGAAAAGTCGCCTAGTTTGGCAATGACGCGGTCAGAATGCACCATGCCATAGGTGCTGACACTGCGTTCCTAGTTATGTTGCGGGCTCAATCTGGCGCACCGCTGTGCGCGTTTCGGGTATCGGCCACTTTTGCGCTTTCGTCACGCGCGCAATCCGACGCTGCAGCTCAAAAACCGTCTGCGCGTGGGTAGCAGTTGGGCAAAAAACCCGCAATGCCAGCAAGGTTCCCGATGTGTTTGATTCCAAAATCTCGATGGTTGGCTTGGGCTCAGCAAGCGCATGCTCAATGCTCATCAGCTCCGCACGAAACAAGGTAATGGCGGCTTCCACGTCCACCGCATGTGCAAGCAAACAAGTCGCGTCTGCACGGCGCACCGGGTTATAGCTGTAATTGCTGATGTTTTCGGCAAATACCTTGCTATTGCCAACCACCACGCGCACGCCTTCAGCGGTATCAATTTTGGTGCTAAACAAGCCAATTTCTTTGACTTCCCCGCTGACGCCCGCCGTCATCACGGCATCACCCACTTTGAAAGGACGCAAAATGACTAGAAAAAACCCCGCAGCAAAATTGGACAGTAAACCGGCCCACGCCACGCCAATCGCTACGCCTGCAGCCGCGATTAAGGCGGCAAAACTGGAGGTTTCTAGGCCCAGAAAACCGAGCAAGCCCGCCAGCAAGGCTATTTTTAGCGCTGCCGACAAAAAATTCTTGCTATAGCGAACAACGGTGGCATCGGTGTTGCGCAAATTTAATGCGCGCTCATTCAAGCCGATGATGGCCTTTATCGCATAGCCCCCGACAAACCAAACCACCAATGCCAGCAGCAATTTCAGCGCGGCGGGTGCGACGTAGTGGCTTAGGCCGCTTAAAATGACGGCGTGTAGAGTAATGGGGTCATCCGTAACAGTCATGGCTTAACACTTAATAGAGAGGTTATAAAAAGAGAAAGGAAGTTTGCGTCGGGCGGCAGTACGGGCGGCAGTTTCTTAAACGCTGCCCGCAAACAGATAGACGATTCATTTATCCAGCTAGTTGACGCAGAATTTTAGGTAGGCTACACAGCTAGCACTTGTTAGAGTTCTGTAAACTCACTTGTTTAGCGTAACAAACCCGCGAACAGGTAACTTTGCGAAACGAAATGAAGTTTTCTCAAAGCGCGAGCATGCGCCTTTTCAGCCCTACCCTTAAACTTAAGCGATGTCCTTTTGAGCGCCGATATTCCTTCCTTTGATGTACCCAACTACACACTGATTAGCCGTTTAGGCGAAGGTGCGATGGCGGAGGTGTGGCTTGCGGAACATAAACGCAACCGGCGCAAGGCGGCAATCAAGATTTTGAAGCGTTCGGCAATGAGCAACTCCGACGCCGAAGCCCTGTTTTTGCGCGAAGGTGAAGTGCTTGCGGGGCTTGATCACCCGAATATCGTCAAAATTTATGATAACGATAAGATCGGCGATCTTGCCTATTTGGCGATGGAAGTGCTCAGCGGCGGATCTTTGCTGGAGCGCATGCAGCGCGGCCCGATCCAAGTGGGCGAAGCGCTCGGGCTGACGGCACAAATTGCAAGCGCCCTGGAAGCGGCGCATAAGCAACTAATTATTCACCGTGATTTAAAGCCCGCCAATGTCATGCTGCGCGATGAAACCACGCCGGTATTGACCGATTTTGGCGCGGTACGTTTACTTGATCGCAGCACGATCTATGGCCGTGATGGCAGCATCATCGGCACGCCGATTTATATGAGTCCGGAGCAAATAACCGGGCAACCCTTGACCGGCAGTAGCGACCTTTACGCACTTGGCGTTCTTTTTCACGAGCTTTTGGTGGGTAAACTGCCCTTTCCTGGCAACACCATCCAAGAAATCGCAACCCAGCATCTCTACGCGCCGGTGCCACAATTGCCTGCGGCGATCAGTATGTTACAGCCCGTGCTTGAGAAACTGCTGGCGAAATTGCCAGATCGCCGGTATGCAAGCGCACAGGCTTTTATTGATTCGCTGCGCGGGATGTTCATCCATGACGAAGCTTTGCGTCGTCAAGTCAGTTATTCCGGCACGTCTCAAGCTTGGTCTAGTCAACTGCGTGTCTTGGGTTTTATGCTGGATACCAAGCAGAGTGAGGAAGTAAGGCGCGCCCAGGGAAATTATTTGGGTGCGCACGCAGAGACCGTACCAAGCCCGCCAGCGAGTGCTTCAGTCAGCAAACCGCGCCCGACCAGCGCTGAGCGCAGTGCGGCAATTAGCGCGGCACTGCTTGCGAAAAAATCGCGCGTTCGTGTCGGTGAGATGCCACAACATGACCGACGCGCCAGCAGTACAACGCCGTCCGCAGCAACTGCTGAAGCACCAGCGTCCACTGAAACCCCGGCATCTATTGAAGACAACGCAGCTCCCGCAGCTTTGGCAGCGATGCAGCCTTCCAATACCGCCGCAACTTTGATCCCAAAGACTACCATTAGCCCAGCAATTGCTGTCTCGACCCTATCTGTTCCGGTCATCCCTACCGCTGAAGCGGCACGCCCCGCAAAAACTGTCGAAAGCCCAGCGCTCACCACACCCATATCCGCAGCGATTTCAAGTTCACCAGCAGCGATGGCTAAATCGGGTGCCAACCGGGGTTTATGGCTTGCAGCCGTTATGGGCTTATTGCTCATCACCGGCTTTATTTTCTGGCCTAGCGCCGAGCCAATCAAGCCGCGAACGCCACGCCCAAGCCCGGTCGAACCCATCGCCAAGGCTGCCATTATTCCGCAGGGAATGGTGTTTAATGATATGTTGAAAAGCGGTGGTAACGGCCCGGAAATGGTGGTTATCCCTGCTGGCTCTTTCAACATGGGCTCGCCAGAAAATGAAGCAGATCGTGGCTTAGATGAAGGCCCGCAGCACCGTGTTGCAGTAAGTGAATTTGCCCTTGGCAAAACGGAAGTGACCGTCGCGCAATATCAGGCATTTGTGACCGCCACTGCTTACGTTACAGATGCGGAAAAAAATGCGGGAAACAGCCAAGGATGTGCGGCATTCAAGGCCGGAACCGTCTTTGGCGATACCTCAAAAAATTCTTGGAAGCAGCCTGGATTCGAGCAAAACTCCCAGCACCCGGCCGTTTGTCTGTCCTGGAACGATGCGCAAGCGTATGTAACGTGGTTAGCGCGAGAAACCGGCAAGCCCTATCGGCTGCCTGCTGAGGCAGAACAGAAATACACTCTCCGTGCTGGCACGGCAACACCTTATTTTTGGGGCGGTGATGTCAATTTCGCCTGTAATCACGCCAACGTACTAGATCAGGCGTCCCTGGCAAAATTCGAGGGCTTTCCAGCGGTTGAATGTAATGATGGATTTGTGCTGACCAGCCCGGTAGCCAGCTTCGATGCAAATGCCTTTGGGGTGTACGATTTGGTCGGTAATGTTGTGGAATGGACGGCTGATTGCTCGAATGCAAACTATGAGGGCGCACCGACCGATGGCAGCGCCTGGATCAGCGGCGACTGTAGTCGACGGGTTTTAAGTGGCGCAGGTTGGCTTGATACGCCGACGCATCTGCGCTCCGCCTATCGCGGCCGAGGCGCACTATCATTTCGCAATATTGATACTGGGATGCGTCTAGCGCTGGGCCTGTAGGCGCAGGCTGTGCAAAATTTGCGGTAACTCACCACCACTTTTCGCTGCGCTCGTTCACCACAAATTTTAGCTGCGGTGACGATTGATAACAATTACTCAAGGACAAGGTGCATTCCTGTCTGATGTCTTTTCATAGATACTCAAGCGCGCAAGCCTCAAATGGCTGCAAACTGGAGGGTATGATGCAGTTGAATGTTCAGGAAAGCCAAGCAGAGAAGTTGAGCGGAAATTTCGAACTGTTGATGCAGGTGCATTTAAATATGGGCGATTTTTCAGCGGATTGGGGGCATTGTGACCGTTTGGCAACCTATGTGGCGCGCATGGTTAGTCACAATCGCTCGGATTCATTGCAATACGCCAATCTATTTTCTACCGCTTTCAATGAATTACTAGAAACGGCTTTTCGCAATCATGTTAAAGATGGGCAAATTGCTTGCGCGGTGTTGCGATCTGGCGCGACTGATCGAATTGAGCTGTCGATTCCATGCGATGCCCCACTCAGAGCTTTTTACGCCGATGCCGTGGAATCCCTGGCGCGCCCCGATTTCGTTGAATCTTATGTCAGCGCCTTACTCACTGATGGCCCATTGGATGCACGTATCGGGCTGCTTGAACTAGCTGTGGATTACAACGCACGCCTTTCTCTACAAGATAAGTCCGCAGATCTCGTGTGTCTTGTTGCGGAACTCACATTTGATACACCGGTCGCCGCACAAGGAAATTAACAGCCATGACTTTTAGCGCCCGTTTTGATGAAAATAATCAAGAACTGATCTTGACCGGTGCCATGAGCCCGCGTCGGCCGCAGGATCTGACCGATTTCAGCAGCTTGTTCCAGCAGTGCGTAAAGCGCGTTGAAGGCACGCTTTATCTCAATGTAAAACGCTTAGCTCGGCTTAATAATACGGCGTTTCACGAGGTTGCGCGGCTTGTGACCGCAGCTGTGAGTGAACGGCCGAAGCTGAAAATTTCAGTCATCACCTCAAGTGTGGTGGGCTGGGCCGCACGGAAATTTGGGCGCTTGACGTTGATTAGCCCTAACGTATTGGTCGAGGAGTACGACAAGGATTTTTATCCGGGTCAAGATGTGCTGGAAAACGGCGGCTTTATTCCGATTTTGCGCACGCAGACTAAAATGACTTGGCGTCATGAAGAAGCGATTTTGCAGCGGCACGGCTTAAAAGAAGGCATGTTGGTGGCCGACGTTTGCTGCGGTATCGGCGATTTTGCGGTGCTGATGTACAAATCGTTTAATCCCTCTCGGCTCGTGGCGATCGATCACGCTAAACCGAGCTTGGCATACGCACGCAAAGTCGCCAACGATTTTGGCATTCGCGGCATTGAATATGTTTACGGCGATGCTTCTAATCTATTGTTTGACGATAATCAGTTCGACTTTGTTACCTGTAGACACTCGCTGCAAGTTTTTGATCGGCCTGCCCTAATTCTGAAAGAGCTCTTTCGAATTTGTAAGCCCGGCGGACGGGTCTACATCACCAATGAAAAGAACTCGCACTGTTTAGGGGAGCCGCGCGCCGAATCAATTCAGTGGACATATAACGAAGTGGCTAAACTGTGGACGCACTTCAGTATGGATATCGAATTAGGGCCAAAAAGCCGACGATTCTTGCTGGACGCGGGCTTTGAAAACATCCATATGGAATCGTTTATGTGCACCAATCTTGACGGCGGGGATCCGCAAGATTTTGCCGATGTCATCCAAGCGTGGCAGGATGTTTATGCCGACAAGATGGCAGTTGAGAGAGGGGATGACGCAGAATTTATTGCTCGCTTTAAACAAGGTTTCCAAGATCATATTTTTGCGGCACTGCATCCGAAAGGTTACGCAGGCTGGCCGATTTGGGTAGCTTCTGGACGGAAACCAGCATGAGTCTTGCCGAGCAGGCGAAAAGCCCAGAAGTTTCAACGTCTTGGCTGCGCCGACTGACTTCAATGCCCATCAGCTTTCGCGCAAAATTTATTTTGCTCGTCGGCGCAGCGGTATTGTTTGATCTCCTGCTCAGTGGCGGCGTGGCGCTTTTTAACGTGCGCCGTCTTTCCAATGACGCCACGACAGAAATCGAAGGGGGTTTGACCAAAGCCAATCAGGAGTATCTGCGTAACTATATCGAAACCACCGCCTTACGCGCCGATTTGCTACTGGATCAAGCCTTCTCCGAAGTGGCAGCACTGGCAGGCACAATGCAGACGCTGATCGATCAACCGCAGGCCAAAGCCGCGATCGGTCAAGCACTATTGAAACAACCCCATTTTGCCTCCCCTTTGACCTTCAATAAGGCTGGCGGATGGGCGCAAAATGCGCCCGGCAATACTTCAGTAGTGAGCGTTTGGGGCTATTTGTTGGATGCAAACAACCAGCCGAAACCGGACGTGATGAACGAAGTCTTTGACAGCTCTGTATTTGATTTATTCGGCGGCAGTTCAATGCAAACCGGCGCAAAAAAACTGCAAATGTATTATGTAGGGCCTAAAAACCGCCCAATCATGCGCACCACGCCGTATTCCGAACAAGCGCAAACCTTTGACAAGCTTTACCCAGGTCATAACGTTGCAAATTTTTGGGACTTTTTCTTCCCTGGCGTCTATGAAGGCTGGCAGGGCTGGATTAAAGACCCGGCATCGCGCCCGGTTGCAAGCGATATCACCACCACGGCACCGTATATTGATGCAATCACGGGGGCGCTGATTGTGAGTTACTTTCATCCGCTTTGGACGCAGGATCGTTCGGATGTTGCCGGCATGGTCGCAGCCGACGTCACGCTCGATCAACTTGCCGGGATTGTTGAAAACGTCAAATTGTCCGAAACCGGCTTTGGTTTTCTGGTGATGTCTGGCGGCAACGTGTTGGCAATCAATCCCGCCGGTGAAAAAGTCTTAGGATTAACCATTGCAAACGCGCTCGATAGCAGTGGCGTCACGGGCTTGAATCGCTCATTGAGAAAATCCAGTCAACCGAACGTTGCAAACTTGGTTTTACCTAGCAATGATGACACTTTAATGGTGCATATTAATTTGACTAACAAAGGTCAGGCGGTGCCGCACACGGTGGTATTGCGCCGCCTAAAAACAACGAACCTGTGGAATGGTAAAGACGGGATTGTGGCGGAAAATTTGACGCTCGGTTTTATTGTGCCGGATCATGAAATTTATGCGTCTTTGAGCGCAGCTCAAGCCAAGATTAACCAAGCCACCAAACGCATTATGGGCTGGCAGGTTGCTACCCTTGTTTTGAGTATGCTGATTGTGCTGTTCGCGGTCGTAGGGATTTCTAAGCGCATTACCGCAGGATTGAGCGCACTAGCAGAAGCGGCAGGACGCATGTCAAATAAGGATTACGCCGTTCGCGTCACTATTCCAACGCGCGACGAGGTGGGTCAAGTCGGGGTTGCCTTTAATCAGATGGCGGAGCAAATTCGTTTTCACGCGGAGCATTTGGAACAGCTGGTCGATGCGCGCACGCATGAACTAGGCGAGGCGAATAAAGAAATTTTGGTGCTGAACGAGCAGCTAAAGGGCGAGAACTCACGCTTAGGCGCAGAGCTGGATGTTGCTCGGCGGGTGCAAATGATGGTGCTGCCGAAACCGAGCGAACTCGGTGCAATTCCCCACCTTGAGATTGCAAGCTTTATTGAGCCTGCTGATGAAGTCGGCGGCGACTACTACGACGTCTTACAGGCGGGGTCACGCCTTAAAATTGGCATCGGCGATGTGACTGGACACGGTCTAGAAAGCGGCGTGTTGATGCTCATGGTGCAGTCGGTCGCACGCGCCCTGCAAGAACGGGGCGAAGACGATCCAAAAGTGTTTTTAGAAGTGCTAAATCGCGCAATCTATAAAAACATTGAGCGCACCGAATCCGGCAATTCGCTGACGTTGGCGTTCATTGATTACGCGGATGAAAAAGCGACCTTAACCGGTCAGCATGAGGAAGTACTGGTCATCCGTAAAAATGGCAATACTGAGCGCATCGACACCGCTGATTTGGGCTTCCCAGTGGGCTTAGAGCCAGACATTGGAGATTTCATCGCTTCGCACGAATTCAAATTTGAATCCGGCGATATCATCGTTTTACATACCGATGGCATCACAGAAGCCGAAAATCCACAGAATGAGCTATTTGGCGTCGAGCGGCTCTACGAAAGCGCCTATCGCCATCGACTGGGCAGTGCGGCCGAAATTGTGCAGGGCATTATTGCGGACCTGATGGAACATATCGGGACACAGAAAATCTTCGACGACATAACGCTCGTCGTTATGAGACACAGGTGAAAATATGATTGCTCACTACGGCATTATCCCACCCGATCACGCAGCAAACGTTGCCATTACCCGGCTAGTCCTTCGCGACGGCGCGCTCGAACTCCGCTGGTTCCACTGTAGTGAAACTGCGGAATTCCTCGGCAACTATTTTTCCATTCAGGCGCGCTCAGCTAAGTTAAATAGCCGCGACGCACAGCACAGCATTGGCTATATGGCGAATGAGATTCTTGAAAATGCGGTCAAGTTCCGTGCGCGCGGTTTAGGCGATATTGAAATCGAAGCCTCGCTACAAGGCAATGCTTTTGAAATGCGGGTCACACATTTTGTAGAAGCAAGCATCGGTGTGCGCTTCCAAGAGCTGCTCACCGAACTCCTCAAGCGCGATCCAAGTGAGTTGCTGATCGAGCGCATTGAGGCGAATGCCGCAGATAGTTCCAGCGGCGGATCTGGCTTGGGAATTCTGACGCTAATGAGTGATTACGGTGCCAGCCTGGGCTGGAGTTTTGCGCAGGAGCAGCCCAGCGCACCAATGCAATTGTGTATCTATGCATCGTTAATACTGGTTTAAAGCACCGCTGCACTCAAGCCTAAGCACACTAAAGCCAAGCACACTAAAGCCAGTCGCAAACCTATCAAGAAGGCCGGAAATGGAAATTAAGACAAGTGAATATCGGGTTTGGGTTGAAGGTGCTACGGTGTACTTTGAAGGCACTATGCGGCTATCTAACAATGATGCCTATGCGCCGATTCAAGAAATTTTGTCCAAAGTGCTGGCAAGCGCACCTACAACCGTCACGTTGGATCTCACGGGGCTTGAGTTTTTAAATAGCTCCGGCATTAATTTGTTCGCCAAGTTCACCATCGAAGTGCGCAAACTAAGCCATACCGGTTTGGCGGTACGCGGCTCCAGCCGAATTCCGTGGCAGTCGAAATCCTTACCCAATTTAAAAAAGCTCTATCCGGCGTTGGATTTGGCAATTTCATAACGTCTCATGAGCCAAGACTGGCGTCTTTGCCTCGTTATTTACACACTGGTTTGAGTACGATTGCACCTGGGGCCATCCGCCTCGATATCAGTGCTGAGATAGATCTCCACGGTTTTTACCGCGCTTTGCTTCACTAACGCCACCACAGTCCAATTTAATTTCGCTTATGGCGGCAGAATAACCCAGGTTTGTTAATCAAAATTCGTGAATGAGTTGTTAAGGATTGGGCCTCAAAACGCCCCCAGCCTGCCACTTTTGCTATCAAGACTCTAGCTAGCGCATGCTATCCTTCACGGATTGTATTGTTCACGCGCCTAAAACCTCAATGTATTCAACGAAGTGAACGCAATTGTTCGCCTATCGCTTGAGCTAACTATCGCTGCGTAAACCTGACTATAACTATAAGAATCAATTACTTATCATCTTGCTTTATTAAAATTTCAACTTTAATTTTTGGAGTCTCCCCAATGGCACTAGAGCGTACCCTTTCGATTATCAAACCCGATGCTGTGCAGAAAAACGTCATCGGTCAAATTTATGCGCGTTTTGAAGCTGCTGGACTCAAAGTAATTGCCGCAAAAATGGCGCAATTGAGCCAACCAGAGGCGGAAGGATTCTACGCCGTTCATCGCGAACGCCCTTTCTTTAAAGATTTGGTTAAGTTCATGATCTCCGGCCCCGTCATGATTCAAGCTTTAGAAGGTGAAAACGCCATTCTAACCCACCGCGATTTGATGGGCGCTACTGATCCTAAAAAAGCCGCGCCAGGCACTATTCGTGCTGATTTTGCTAGCAGTATTGATGCCAACGCGGTGCACGGTTCAGATGCTGCGGAAACAGCCGCCCAGGAAATTGCGTATTTCTTTGCCGGCACACAGGTTTGTACACGTTAATTCCGTTAAAACCATCGAACTTGTTTTTAGCAAAAAATTATTTAGGAACTGCCGTGAGCGCCGAAAAAATTAATCTTCTCAACTTTGATCGTGCGCAAATGGAAGCGTACTTCTTGGGATTGGGCGAGAAAAAATTTCGCGCGCATCAAATGATGAAGTGGATTTATCACCACGGAGTGACTGACTTTGAGCAAATGACCGATTTTGGCAAAGCCTTGCGCGCCAAAATGGGGGAGACGGTGCATGTTTTAGCGCCGACTTTAATGCATGAGCAAAACGCCGCCGATGGCACCGCCAAATGGCTGATTGGCTTGCCCGGCGGCAATGCGGTCGAGACTGTCTATATACCCGAACCCAGTCGAGGAACACTGTGCGTTTCTTCGCAAATAGGCTGTAGTCTGGCGTGCACGTTTTGCTCCACCGGCACACAAGGCTTTAATCGCAACCTCAGTGCGGGTGAAATCATCGGGCAGGTCTGGCTAGCCGCGCAACGCTTAAAGCACGAGCAGGGCAACCGGCGAATCACCAATGTCGTGATGATGGGTATGGGCGAACCCCTGTTAAATTTTGAAAATGTCGTCGCTGCCATGAACTTGATGCGGGATGACTATGGTTTTGGCTTAGCCAATAAACGTGTCACGTTATCTACAGCCGGCTTAGTGCCCATGATTGATGCACTCAGTGCCGCTTGTGATGTCAGCCTCGCGGTGTCTTTGCATGCGCCGAACGACGCATTGCGTTCCGAGTTAGTGCCGCTCAACAAAAAATATCCAATTGCACAATTGCTAGACGCGTGCAACCGTTATGTCAGTAAGCGTCCGCGTGCCTCAGTAACCTTTGAATATACGATGCTCAAAGACGTTAATGACAAGCCCGAACATGCGCGCGAGTTGGCAAAAATTTTGCGGACGGTGCCGAGTAAACTCAACCTTATTCCGTTCAATCCTTTTCCGGGCACCAAATACGTTCGCTCTGAGGCCGCTACGATTGAGCGATTTCAAACTATTTTGATGCAGGCAGGCTATGTTGCAACTGTTCGGCGTACTCGCGGTGACGATATTGACGCAGCTTGCGGTCAGTTGGTTGGTAAAGTGCAGGATCGAACGCGGCGCCAAGCCCAACATCAACGTATGCTTACCGAACCAGGAAGTGGTTTGCTCTCCGATACCCTCGCAAGCGATGCGCATCTTATGGAGATGAACACAGCTGAATTTGGCTATTCTGATTTAGGAGCAGTGGCATGAGAAGCCTACAAGCAATCATTGCTTTAAGCGTTATGCTGCAATTGGCAGGATGTGCTACTACAGATGGCGCAAACGATGTAACGCCCCAAAGCGCCTCTGAACGCAATAGTGCCGCCGAGACTCAAGTGAATTTGGGTGTGGGCTATATGCAGCGCGGACATACTGAACTTGCACTTGAACGCTTCGAACGTGCATTGAAATTTAATCCAAAATCGGCGGTCGCGTACTCCAGTATGGGCGTGCTGTATGAGCAAATTACACGGCCTGATTTAGCCGAGAAAAACTACCGCCGCGCTACCGAGCTAGAACCTAGTAAAGGGAATGTACGCAATAATTTTGGTCAATTCTTATGTCGGATTGGGCGTTATGACGAAGCCGATACCGAGTTTAAAGCCGCCCTAAAAGACCCGTTTTATCAAACGCCCGCACTGGCAGCGTCCAATGCCGGAAAGTGCGCGCGGGCTGCAGGCCGTATGGAAGCGGCAGAAAAATATTTGCGGCTTGCGTTAGAACGTAATCCAGAAACAACTGAAGCATTTTTGCCGCTTGCGGCGCTACTTTTTGCGCGTGGGCAGTCTATGAATGCGCGCGCATTCCTACAGCGCTATGAAACCTCTGGCCTAGAACAGAATGCTGAATTCCTTAAGCTTGCAGCCCAGGTCGAAGAAAAACTGGGTGACAGTAAAGCTGCTGCTGCCTATCGAGAACGTTTAAGTAATGACTATCCAAACCCTGAAAACGCCCGCAGCACTGAAAAGTCGTCGGGCCAAACACCCAACTCTTCTGAGCAATCAAATACCGTGGAGCGGACTCAATGAGCGCTTCTGAAAACCTATCTAAGGAACAAACAAGTCTCGCGCAAGCGACACGGCAAACAAGTCTCGCGCAAGCGACACGGCAAACAAGTCTCGCGCAAGCGACACGGCAAACTAGCAGCGCACCCGCTCTCGGCCAGAAATTACGCGCCGCGCGTGAAAAACTAGGTTTAAGCGCTGAGGATGTCAGTCAAGCGATTAAGGTGCAATCAAGCGCTGTACGTCACATGGAAGCTGGGGATTTTGATGCGCTTGGACCCCCTGTTTTTGCCCGAGGTTTTTTGCGCAGCTATGCCAAACACGTACAGCTAGGCCAAGCGTGGCTGGATGATGAACTGGCCACACTTGCACTAGACACCGCGCCAATTTTATTGCCTTCGCGTGGCGAGCGCCAAGAGCGTTCAAGCACCGCTGAACGTGGCATGTTGGCTGCCAGCTATCTAGTGGGCACGGCGATTTTAGTATCGGCCATTTTTGTCGTCACGCACTTTGATCGATTCGTTGGCACTCGATCAGAACAGGCTCCGCTACAGGTCAGTGCACCGCAAATTTCGACCACTGAGTCAACAATGCCTTTGGCAACACCTGCTCTAGATTCAACCTACCCAGCAGTTACAGGCGGCGCGCCCAGTGTGTTGAATCCAGCGTTATCCAGCCCGCTCGCCGCTTCGACACCATCGCCCTTAACCGCACCCGATTCCAGCCAAGCGCATATCACGATTCAAGAGGCCTCCGTCCAAGACGCACCCTCCGCAGTCGCAGCTGGACTGGTGAACTTGCCCAATTTGCCTGCCGACTTACAAGCTCTGGAATTGATTGCAAGCGGTACGGTGTGGGTAGAAATTTCGGACAGCACTGGACGCAGATTAGAATTTAATAACCTTTCCAACGGCGTACGTAAAAGCTACAGCGGGAAGGCTCCGTTTACATTGAAAATAGGTAACGCCGCGTTTGCCCGTTTAACGGCAGGTGGAAAGGCGATCGATCTGAATGCTTTTACAAATGGCAGCGTTGCTAAACTAAATTTAATTGAATCGAACGGCGCGCTTGTGGCAAGCGCGCCCATCTCAACGGTCATTGAAGCTCCAAATCCCGAATAGTAGTTCTTGCAATTACCCAATCTTTACTCTGATTAG
Source organism: Rhodanobacteraceae bacterium (assembly GCA_043754435.1). GTDB lineage: Bacteria > Pseudomonadota > Gammaproteobacteria > Xanthomonadales > SZUA-5 > JANNYA01. Next base: position 3,607 of record JAYUUS010000066.1, on the reverse strand, counting down.
GGGATTATTCGTCATCCCCGAAGCTTTTTATCAAGGAGCTAGATGGTTGTGTGGCTGGATTCCTGCCAAAAGCATAAAGCATCGGGAATGACGACATGCCAGCAATGACGGTCTAATCAGAATTATTGAATACACGTTTTATTTAGTATCCAACAAACTTAACTAATAAGAGATGCAGCAAAATGGCGAATGATGACGCAGAATTTGACAGCTACGAACAATCCGAACGGGCACGAAAATGGTTCCAAAACAATGGCGGCTCATTGCTTATTGCGGTTCTAGCAGCGATGGCGTTAATTTGGGGCTATAAAGGCTTCCAGAATAATAAATTGCATGCCACTGAACAGGCGGGATTAAATTTTCAGGCAGTAGCCCTCGCCATCGAAAGCAAAAATGATGCCCAAGTTTCGCAGCTCAGCGCTGAAATACGGAAGTCTTATGGCGATACAACCTATGCCGCACTCGCAGGCTTAGCGGAAGCGAAATACTTGACCGAAAACGGCAAAATTGAAGCGGCAGAAACAGCGCTGCGTTTGGCGAAAGACGCAGGATCAAGCCCGCAAGTGCGCACGCTTGCGACGCTGCGTCTGGCGCGACTGCTCAATGGTCGAGGCAAAGCTCAGGAGGCTTTAGATGCCCTTAAAAGTATTGAAGACGAAGGCTTCAAAGCCCAAACGCAAGAACAGCGGGGTGACGCCTTGGCGCAACTGGGCAAAGTAGCTGATGCCAAAGCTGCCTATGCCAGCGCGTTAACGGCAACTGACCTAGCCTCTCCCGGGCGTTCCACCTTGCAGCAAAAACTCGACAATCTCAGCGTTTAGATTCAACTAGACGTTCTGGCAAAACACGTTTTTTGAATGTTTTGCCCAGTTTTTTAAATCAAGTTTCCTTAAATAATGCACTGGCTAAACAATTGACTGGCAAAACCATGCGCTTCAGCTTGCCGCGTTTGGGCGTCTGCTACATTCAATTGCCCATTTTTCTACAGCCAATTTTCATAAGGCCGATTCTCTTACGGCCAATTTTTCTACGGAGTCTAATTTATGCGCAGTGCGCGAATCGCGGCGGCAGTGTTTGTCGGCTTTATCACCCTAACCGCTTGCAGCGGTAAAACGAAATCCAAAGATAACGTTGCAATCCCTAAAGAACTCACCGAGATTGTTGCGAAAAATACCTTTGAACGCATATGGGCTACCAGCATTAAGACTGATGACGCCGAACGGGGTGAGCACTTAACGCCGGTCGCGTTTGGCGATCACGTTTATATTGCTGGCCTTAGCGAGGTGCGCGCACTTGATCGCAGCAGCGGTAAAACCATTTGGAATAAAAAGCTTGAGGCCCGCTTCTCGGGTGGTCCGGCGACCGATGGTAAGCGCGTGGTTGTAGGTACGCTAGACGGGGAAGTCATGGCTTTTGACGCTACTGATGGCGAATTGCTCTGGTCGGCAGAAGTAACCTCTGAAGTTCTGGCTGCACCCAGCTTTGGTGAGAATATTGTCATTATCTGTAGTAATGACGGCCGCGTATCCGGCCTGGATTTGACCAACGGCAAACGACTTTGGCAGATTGATCGCGATGTGCCTTTGCTCAGCCTGCGCGGAACTGGTAGCGCCATTGTCGATGGCGACACCGCCTATATCCCTGGCGACAGCGGCAAAGTTATCGCCGTAAATTTAGCCGATGGCGTTGTGCGTTGGGAACAGGCGGTCAATGTCTCAAACGGACGCAACGAATTGGAACGTGTCGCTGATATTGATGGCGGTGCCGTGGTGGCGAACGGTGATCTATTTGTGGCCGGCTATAACGGCCAGACATCTGCTGTCGCAGCCAGTTCAGGCTCTACCTTGTGGACTTATCAAGGCCCAAGCGTGGTGGGCCTGATTGTCGATGAGCATCGGGTTTATTTAACCGACTCCGACAGCCAAGTGATTGCCCTAGATCGCCGCTCGGGCGCTGAAATTTGGAAGCAAGACGCCCTGCTTAATCGCTTTGTCACCAAACCGATCATTTTGGGCGACAAGCTAGTGGTGTGTGATTTTGAAGGCTACTTACACGCCTTGGACATCGAAACTGGCGCGCAGATTGGACGCACCCAATTAGCCAGCAAAGCGTTCTCAGCGGCACCTACTTTGTCCCAAGACTTGCTGATTGCACAAAGTAGCTCAGGCGATGTTGCTGCGTATCGCATTCGCTAATGAGTAGTCGCAATGACAAAATTAATGCCGACATGGATGCGGCGGATCTAGTTGTTGAAGCGCCGGTCGGACGTGAGATTTTACCGGTTGTTGCGATCGTTGGTCGGGTTAATGTCGGCAAAAGCACGCTGTATAACGCGATGACGAAAACCCGCGATGCGATTGTTAGCGACATGCCAGGTGTGACCCGAGATCGCCAATATGGCGTTTGTCGGCATGGTGAGCGCCACTTTGTCATTGTTGATACCGGTGGCTTAGGCGAGCCAGACTCGGAACTAGCGGAATATGTCGGCAAGCAGGCGCGCGTTGCGGTAGAAGAAGCGGATGTTGTAGTGTTTCTGGTGGATGCGCGCGCTGGCATGTTGCCGGATGATTTCGAGCTTGCGCGTGAATTGCGGCGTTCGCACAAGCCGGTCATGTTAGTCGCCAACAAGACCGATGGCATTGATCCTAATCGTGTGCAAGCGGATATTTCAGAGCTAGGATTGCCGGATTTTTATCAAATCGCGGCGGCCCACAATCGCGGCGTCACCGATCTGGTCGAGGAAATTATTGCGCACCTGCCGGAACCGGTTATTAATCTGGAAGCGCTTGAGGATGACCAAAAAATCCGCGTGGCGATTGTTGGTCGGCCAAATGTGGGTAAATCGACTTTGGTCAATCGCCTGCTCGGTGAAGATCGCGTGCTGGCCTATGACAAACCCGGCACTACGCGCGATTCCATTGAAGTTGAGGTCACGCGGGATGGGCAAAGCTTCACCTTGATCGACACCGCTGGCATCAGGCGCCGCCCGAAAGTGTCGGAAGCCGTGGAAAAATTCAGCGTTATTAAAGCTTTGCAGTCGATAGAACACGCGAACGTTGTAGTCGTGATGATTGATGCACAGCAAGGCGTGAGCGAGCAGGATAACGCCATTATCGGGCACGTACTCGACGCCGGACGCGCCTTAATTTTGGCCCTCAATAAATGGGACGGCCTGGAACGGCATGAACGTACCGCCGTTGAACGCGAACTGGAACGCAGGTTGGATTATGTGCCCTGGGCCATTCAAGTGCCGATTTCTGCGCTGCATGGCTCGGGGCTAGGTGAGCTAACTAAAGCCTTTAAACGCGCGCATCGAAGCGCCACAAAAGTGTTCTCAGCAAGCGATTTGACCGAGTCAATCAACAAGGCATTTGAAGCGTATCAACCGCCATTGGTGAATGGACGTACGGCAAAACTGCGTTACTCGCACCAAGGTGGGCGAAATCCACCGCGTATTGTGATCCACGGTACACGCTTGGGCACTTTGCCGGAGGCTTATAAACGCTACATGGAAAACTTTATTCGTGACCGCTACAAACTGATCGGAACGCCGATTAAATTGGAGCTGCGTGATGGCACCAACCCGTTTGAGGGCAAAAAAAACCTG
>JAYUUS010000065.1:0-16966 GCA_043754435.1 Rhodanobacteraceae bacterium | reverse complement strand
CCGCGCGCGCCGGTAACAGTATGACGCCGCTGCTGGTACTACGGCGCAAACGCCACACGCCGAACGAACGCCTAGCCGAGCTGCAGCGCGAAGGCGTACCGCTTGCGCTGGTGGCCGGTTGGTCGCATATCGCCACTATTTTGGCTTTAGTGCGCGTTTGCCGCACCTTCAAGCCCGACATATTGGTAGCCCACGGTTTTAGCGAACATCTGTGGGGCCGCTATGCGGGTCTATTGGCAAAAGTGCCGCATCTAGTGCAGGTTGAACACAATACCCGCGAACGCTATAGCCGTTGGCGTTTAGTGCAATCGCGCTGGCTGGCCGGGCGCACGGATCGCATTGTTGGCTGCTCTGAAGGCGTTCGGCTGGCTTTGCTGGCCCAAGGGTTGCCCCCAGATCGCGTGGTCGCGATTGCGAACGGTATTCGCCTGCAACCCTTTAGCAGCAGCGAAACCATTGATTTCGCAACACGCCAGCCTGGCATCGTTATGGTCGCGCGCTTGTCCAAGCAAAAAGATCATGCGACTTTGCTGCAGGCACTTGCTTTGTTAGCACAGCGCGGGCTACGGCCGTTACTGCATCTAGCGGGCGGTGGTAAGCCTAGCCACCAAGAGCCACTGCTGCGCTTAGCACTTAGCTTAGCCATCGAGGCGCAAGTCAAGTTTTTGGGCGTGATTCGCAATGTGCCGGAATTGCTGATGCAAAACCAAATCGCGGTGCTCAGCACGCACCACGAAGGCATGCCGTTGGCCTTGATTGAGGGCATGGCCGCTGGCTGTGCGGTAATTGCCAGTGACGTGCCGGGGGTGCGTGAAATTATTCAAAACGACGTTGACGGGCTTTTGGTGCAGTCTAAAAATGCGCAGGCCTTGGCCGATGCCCTAGAGCGCTTACTGCGCAATCCCAGCGACGCCGCACGCCTAAGCCACGCAGGACAGCAAAAAGCGAGGCGGGAGTTCAGTCGGGAACGCATGAATCAAGGTTACGAACAACTCTTTATGCAAATCGCTGGGCGCATTCCTAAGATTTAAGCTTTTTAATGGCTTGCTTGGCATAATCGCTGAGCTTTTCACCATTGCCTGAGTCGGTATCGTGCTGGACTACCCATTCAAGATCGCTAATAGCGCTTGTGGCTTGCAGAGCAACCAGCGCTTCGATAACCCGATAGCGAACGTTGGAATCGGGATCTTTCAGATGCGCTATCAAAGCGCTGATCGCGCGGGAATCGCCCAATCGACCCAGCGCCATGGCGACGGCTCGACGTACTTCGGGTGCAGGATCAGCCAATGCCTGAATGAGCGGGGCATAGGCGCGTGGGTCGGCAATTTTGCCTAAGGCACTTGCGGCGTCGTAGCGTTTCCAAGGATCCGCATCGGCTTTGAGCACTTCGATAAAAGGCAGAACCGATTCGGTGTCACCCAACACCCCGAGCACCACGACAATTTCTTTGCGGACACTTTCCTCCGACTCGGTGCTGTTGAGCGCGCGCAGAGGCGCTATTGCGCGTTTATCCCTTAACCAACCCAGCGTTGTAACCACGCGCTTGCGTAAGCCGGGATCGGGCGCTGCTAATAAGCCAATGATCGGGCCGATCATGCGCTCACTGCCTTTTGCCTTGACGCTTTCAGACTGCACATATAAGCGTCCAAGGCTTGCGACCGCACTGCCGCGTATTTCCCATCTTTCGTCGCTCAAAGCGGCGATGAGCGGCTCGACCGCGCGTTCGTCGCCACTTTCACCCAGGCGGCTGACTGCACGCTGACGCGTATCAAAATCGCCGCTTTGAAGTTCCTTGATGTCATTTTGTAAGGACATGCTCGCTCCTTGCTCTGCGCAGCTGATGATTGAGAATAAACACAGGGGCAGCCATAGATTTCCCAGACTGCATAGGTTTTCCAGACTGCATAGGTTTTCCAGACTGCATAGATTTCCCAGACTGAATTTACGTGACATAGGGGATTCCTTCAGCATATTCCTGTAATCGTAGCGGCACGGTTTTACGCTTAAAGCGCACTCGTCGCCCGAATCCGCGCCGACATTTCGGGCAACCCTGCCAAAATCGCCGCTGGTCCCGGTTGCAAAATAATCGCAGATTTAATCTCAAAAATCTGCCCTGACTGCACCGCGCTCAAGCCTGCATAACCAAGCCGCGCAGCCACTTGTTCGGGGCGAAATTTTTTACCGCACCAGGAGCCTAAAATAAGCTGCGGATTGCGCGCGATGATCTGGCTGTCATCCGGCAAAATACGGTGTTTTGCCAAACTTTCATGCGCGCGTTCGGGAAAAATATCTTGGCCGCCCGCGATGCGGATCAGCTCTGCAACCCATTGGATCGCGCTAATACGCGGCTCGTCCCATTCTTCAAAATACACGCGCGGTTGGAACGCAAAGCCGGTGGCAAGGGCTTGCGCCGTAGCAATTTCGCGCTGCATTTCCGCCACTAAAGCCGCACCACCCGCGCGTTCGCCAACCAAGCAGGCGAGCCGCAAACAGTAGTCCAAAATTCCCTGCACCGAACGGTGGTTGCTGATCCATACTTCCACGCCAGCGCCGATCAGCGCTTTGGCAATATCGGCTTGAATATCGGAAAAACCAATCGCTAAGTCGGGCTTCAAGGCCAATATTTGATCAATTTTAGCGGTCAAAAACGCGCTGACCTTAGGCTTCTCGCGCCGCGCTTGCGCCGGACGTACGGTAAAGCCGGATATGCCGACAATCCGATGCTGCTGACCGAGCCAGTACAGCACCTCAGTCGGCTCCTCAGTTAGGCAAACGATGCGTTTTGGGAATGGGTCGTGGCTCATGGACTAAAACCCGCCTTTGTTTCCGACATCCACACCAATTTACCCATAAAGCAGATGCTCAAATTGCGCTAACCGCGCGCGCGCAATTCCAACTACGCGCGCATCAAAGAGCGCGGCTTTGCGTTCCGCACCCTTTGCATGCGGCCAGCTTTGTATGCCTTGCATAAGTTCGGGCACCGTTAGCACTCGTTTTGACTGATTCTGTAACCAGTCAACTGTTGCTAAAAGCTCAATGTCAAAAGGGGTTTCAAAACCTTCCCAAATACTGCATGCACGATCTAACACTGCGTGCCATGCCCGCATCGGCTGGCTTGCAAGGTGCGCCTTGAACCGATCCACGCGGGCTTCATCCAAATAGATGCGATCCGACGCGCTGGCATCTGCAATCGGTTTATCGCATCTTAGAAAGCTTCCCTCCATGTTGCGCACTGCATGGCGCAAATTGTCTGCGTATGGCCCGTATAGCTGAGCTACAAACGTCAACTTAAACGGTGACTCAAGTTTCACCCCTTCACAAACGCGCGTCATAAAGTAGACCAGCTTCTGGACTTGGATGAGTGAACACGCGCCGTCAAGGATTCCGTAGCGTCGAATCGCTTCTAAAACCAAGGTACGCGCTGGCGTCAATTGATCAGTTCCGGCCCTTGCAGTCAGTGCAGTTTGAGCGCCTGTTGGCTCGTACACCGTTACCTCGATCCCGCGCAAGTTGCCCAATGCTTCTGCAATGATCGGTTTGACCGTTTTCCAGTCTAGTCCGCCATTGCCACACCCAAGCGGCGGCAACGCGATGCTACGAATATTTAATTGTTCTATTACTTGCACAAGTGCGGCCAAGCCGTCGCGAATGTAGCTCAGTTCAGACGGCTTGCGCCAACTGGATTTGGTTGGAAAATTAATTATCCATTTGGGCCCGTCTAGTTCAGATACCTCGGTAACAAACATCGCACCCACGTGCATGATGCCATTTTTACAAGCGGCGCGGTAAGCGGCGTAATTTTCCGGAAACCGCTCTTTAAAGTGCAACGCGATGCCCTTGCCCATTACGCCTTCTGTATTCACAGTGTTGACCAGCGCTTGTACGTTGGCCGCCAGCATATTGCCGTTGGTATAAGTAATCATGGGAAGTAAAATCCTGGTCGGACTGCGACGAAAAGCTTTGAATTACCATGTTTCATGTGCGCCAGCAGAAGTTGCTGGGTAAGTTCAGTGTTACAAGCAAACCCGAGTAACGCATCACTGGGTACAGAGCCATGGACTAGGCACTCCGCTTGCTGCATGTGTTTTCGTTCCGGCTGCGCAGAATCATAGCGAAAGTCGTTGCTATTTATGGCTGACCAGTCCAATTCTTTTTGCCACGCTTCCTGCGCGCTAAAACAGCGCGCTGTTGCCACGGCGGCATTCCGATCATAAACAACAAACTTCAGCGCCTGCGCGCACAACTTTTCGATACTACTTATGCAATAAATGATCTTGTCTTGTGTGATTTTTTCGCAATTGTGCCCAGTCGCTAAGTTGTAATGCATGGTGTGACGATTGCAAAAATAGAAGGATACAAAATCGTGCAGCGGGCCGGATGGTGGCCCAGTCACAACGATCCGTGCACGTCGGTCAATGACTTCGCGATTTCCCCATGGCACATATCCTGGGTTTTGCAAGCCATTGGGTGACTGTAATCCGTTCGCCAATACCCAGGGGATATTATCAATATGCACGATTCGATATATCCGCCGTGGTTCCGAGTGCTCTGAAATCACGCGCTAAACCCCGCCTTTGTTTCCCTGATCCGCCCCATATCCACCAGCGTTTGCAGCAATTCGCCCAGTTTTGGTGCCTTGACGCCTTTGAAGCGGCCAACAAGCGCCGTGCTGCTGTGCGTGCCATCGGTTTTCAACACATCTAAAACCGCACGCACTTGTTCGGGTAGGGTTTTCGGCCATGCAATTTTTTCTTTCGCGAGTGGCTTTGCGGCGGGCGCATCGTCGTCGCTTTCGACGTCCATTTCCGCTTGTTTCGGCACGGCGGCAAGTACTGGGTTCTGGAATTCCGGCCGCAAGTAGCGAATCAAGCCGCGCGCTTCCTCGGCGGCGCGTTCCTTGTTGAGGGCGACTAAGCGTTCAAGCAAAGCTTCGTCTAGTTGGCGGATGGCGTCGCTTCGGGTCATGGTTTGGCTTTGCCCATCCGGTAATGCGGTTTTCCCCTCACCCCCGCCCTCTCCCCGCACGAATGATTCGGTGCTTAACGATTCATGCGGGCGTGGAGAGGGAGCCGGTAGCGCCGTAATTAGCTCCCTCTCCACGCCCGCAAATCCCAATTGAATCATAGACTTAATGCGGGGAGAGGGTTGGGGTGAGGGGTAATCCAGTTCGCGTGAGGGGTAATCCACTGTGCTTGCATTGCCATTCACCACCTGCATCAACCCCGCCAAATCGCCCCAGCCATACGCCTCCAGCACCGCCAAATCAATCTCGTCATGCAGACTTTTTAATACGCTGACCAAACCTTGCTCGTGGATGATTTTTTCTTTATCGGTCAAAGGCTCGGCGCTTTTTAGCTTTTCCAACACGTTATACATGCCGGTCAACGTCAAACCCGCGTGCGCCGCCTGCCGGCGTTTGCGATGCGCGTCTAGCTGTTCGCCTAAGCTGCGTAATTTTTCGATTAGGATTTTGTTTGGTTGCTCACCGTCGCCAAGAATTGGGCTGGCGAGTGCGGGGAAGGGGAAGGTTTCGAAGCAGCGGGTTTTGTTGTAGCGCGGGCGATCTTCTAGTGTTCCGCCTGCGGCTAAGGCCCAGGTGACGTGGATACTGCTGGAAAGAATGGCACCATGAATCAAATTTTCAGTTGCAAACATAACGGTCGTGCTGTCGCAAATCGCATCTGCTGCGACACGAATAAATGTTCGATGCTTAGAGGTTAACGACGTTGCGTAGACTGATTTCAGACCCTTTAGCGCAGGTCTAAACGTGCTGCGTGCTTCGCCATAGATCCACCACCGCTCTCGCAAAGCCAGGCGGTTGTTCCCCATCCGTTCTGGTTTGACTCTATCCAACAACAATTGAAATATTTCTGGCGCGTGTTTAATAAGATCCGATTCATTGGTTCCAAAAGTATCGACAGCGTGCATGCCTCGGTCGGATTGAACAATGTCTCTACCTGAAATTAGCGGGCGGATCAACGCTGACCATGTCGGAGTAAGACCTTTGCGCAATTGAACCGCTTGATCAAAATCAAATACAAATCCTTGCCCTGTAAGTTGATAGCCAACACAACTCACACCGCCGTTTGCCATCAATACTGACGAACTCAGAATATCCGCACCGATTCGCAAATCTGCTTCAATAGTACCGGTCAATCTGGAAAGTGTTACATCTACTTCGCCCTCAACTCCTGACGACTCAGCCACCACTTGTTGCAAGCATCCAACTGACCTCGCTTTTCCCAATGCACCCACTGTCAAAGCCACGCGCACCGCCGCGCCATCAGATGAATCAACCCAAGGATGGTCGGGAACCGCAAACGCAATGGAAAATTTTGCGTCAGTAAGATGGTCTTGAATAATTTTTCTGGAAAAGCTCTGTTTGATGCTGTTGGTTGTAATTAGTCCAAAGCGATAGAGCTTGCCAGAGCGCACCAACTGGGCCGATTTTTGCCACCAATACATCACAAAATCAGCGTGGTCAGGAACCGTTGGATATGAAGCTCTTAGCGCAAGTAAATAGTCGTCACCCAGCGCGAGTCGTATGGTTCTTGCGCCCAAGAACGGCGGATTCCCCACCACATAATCCGCTTCCGGCCAACTGGCCGCACGCGGGTTGATATAGCGCTCAATCGCGACTTGGCGGCTTTCATCCGGCACGTTTTTGCCCGTCACCGGATGCACCTTGAAGCTTTTGCCATCCCAACGGCTTAAGGGCTTACCCGCCGCATCGCGCTGCAGCTCGACACGATCAAAGGCCAGCACCGCATCCCGGCATTCGATATTGCCAAAATCGCGCACGATCGGCTCAGCTGGGCGCACATCACCCCGGGTGCGGTAGTGCCATTGTAAGTAACCGATCCACAGCACCACCTCGGCAATCGCAGCAGCGCGCGGGTTGATCTCAATGCCCAGCAGCTGATGCGGATCGACACCAAAGCCTTCGCCGGACATCGCCTCGGTCTGGCCCAAGCTGGCGAGCATATTCAGCACTTCGCCTTCCAAACGCTTGAGGTGTTCGAGCGTGACGTAGAGAAAATTGCCGGTGCCGCAGGCCGGATCCAGCACTTTGACTTGCGTCAATTGATAATGGAACTGTTTGATTTCCGCCGCCGCTTCTTTGACTTTGCCGCCTTGCGCCAAATTCACTGCCGCCGTCTGCACGTCTTGCCAGCGCTCACGCAGCGGCTCAATCACGGTCGGCAACACCAAGCGCTCGACATAGGCGCGCGGCGTGTAGTGCGCGCCCAAGCGGTGGCGTTCTTCGACATTGAGCGCGCGTTCCAGCAAGGTGCCAAAAATCGCCGGTTCGACATCGCGCCAATCGGCTTTAGCGGCCAAAATCAGCAAATCAATCTGATCGCGATCCAGCGGCACCGCATGGCGTTCCTTGAATAATTTACCGTTGAAGCGCGGCAGCTTTTCAAACAGCAGGCCGGAAAAGCCGCCGGTGTCCATATCCGCCCACAGCGCTTCAAGTGCGGCGGGCATTTTGCGTGGCTCCGCCGACAGGCGCTCCAACAAGCTGGTGAACGACGCTTTCGGCAATAAACCCACGTCTTCCGAAAACATAGTGAACAAGCAACGCATTAAAAACTGCGCCACCACCGCCGGGTTGTGCCCAGCTTTTTCTAATGGCCCCGCTGCTTCCAAAGACTTCGCCAGTTTCGCCAAGGTGTCAGCAATTTCGCGCGTCACTTTAGCGCTGCGCTTGGCTGGATCTAGGCTAAGCGGGTCCAGCCAAACTTGGCGCAGGCGCTCGGCGATTTCCGGCTCAGCTAATTGCTCAAGCGTGATGGAAAAGCTGCGCGGGTCAGGGAATTCGATATAGCTGCCGCCGGTGCGGGAAAACTCGGAATACAGCTGAATCGTCTTGCCGACATCCACCACAATTAAAAACGGCGGCCGCCCTTCGTCGGACTTTAGCGCCCGCGCATAGCCCTCAGCCTGATTGCGCGCGTTGAGCAAGGCCACGTCAAACGCGCTTTTGCTGGTGCCCGGCCGGATTTTCTTGGCCTCACAAACAAACGCGCCGCGCCGGTATAAATCAATACGCCCAATACTGGTTTCGCCGCGCCCACGCTGAAACACCACGTCGCGCTCAAAAATATACGGGTTATCGCGATCATCATCATTCGCGGGTGCCGGTTCCGGCAAGCCCAGCGCGCGCGTCAAATCAATCAGAAATAGCTGATAGTTCTGCCGCTCTTTGCCGCCAATATCGCGCCATTTTTTGATGAAATCGGGGATGTTTGTCATTTTTTTCCCTTTGGCCTGTGGGCAGTAATCACTTTTCTCGGCTGACACTGGTTTACGGGCTTGGCAAACGCAAATCCGGCGCATCCAATGCTTGCCAAAACCGCGCAATAAATTGCTCAGACGTGTAGTGCGCACGCACAAACTGTGATGCGCTTATACCCGCAGCCAGCGTTTGCTCAGGCGCTTGAAAAGCCGCGCAAATCGCAGCACTCAAATCCGGCGCATTTTGAGTTTTGCAGTACATTGCGCCATTGTTGGCACCAAAAATCTCCTGCACCACGGTGCCCTCAATCGCCAAAACCGGCACGCCTAAGCCCGCAGCTTCAATCGCTGCTAGCCCGAAGCCCTCCCCGGTTGAGGGAAACGCCGACAGATGCGCGCTTTGCACAGCCTGATCGCGCGCGGCATTGTCTAAGCCCTGAATAAAGCGCACTTGTTGACCAAGCCCATGTTGCTGAGCTTTAGCGGCCAAGCGCGCCACATCATCGCCGCCACCGATACACAGCAATTGCGCCTTTGGAAAATGACGGACAACCTCGGGCCAAGCGTCTATGAGTTGATCGTGGCCTTTATAGCGCTCGCTGGAACTCATGCGGCCCACAATAACCACCATTGGCGCCGCTTTGTTGGCAATAATCTGTGCCTGCTCCACTGGCGCAGCAAAATCTACGCCCAGATGCGCCACGCGCGCATGGGTGATCTGCGGATGGAACTGCTGCATTTTGCTATTGGTAAAATTCGAGTTGGTCAGCACCCGTGCGGTTTTAAGCGCTGTGACGCGCGCCGAATCCAACGCCCTCCAAACTTCAATGCCGTGCACAAACACCACATCATTCGCGGCCCGGCCACCGGCTAAATTCGCACGCGGCGTCCATGGCAATGACCGCATCAGGTCAATATGGGTAAACACCTGCAGGGCATGACCCTGAAATTGTTCGCGCGCCAAGCTTGCCGCAAAGTTTAAGCGCGAACGCCAAGTCTGATTTGGCGTGTACTCAATATGAGTGACGGCAAAGCGTTGCTGCAGCGCGCGCTGAATCAATTCAGCAACAACGCCAACACCACCGCCTTTCGTACCTAAGCCAGCGCTGCACAAAAGCGCCGTTTTCATTGGCGCAACTTGCAAGCGCTCATGATCGCAGCGCCTTCTTTGCCGTTACCCCGCGCCAAAGCGTCAATAAGCCCATCGCAACAAACCAAACCAACACCCAGCGCGGCATGGATTGCCCTAAAAATGTCCAGTCAATTTTTCCGCAGTCTTGATCGCGGATAAAAAACGTCTTAAACATTTTCAGCCAGTCGTAATTTTTCAAAACATACTCAAAAGACGGGGAACAGCCTTCTAGCTGATCAAACGGCAAACCCTGCAAATAGACATGACGCCCGGCAATGTAGGCACCCAAGGTTGCCCAGAGCGTGCAGATCAAGCCATAAACCAGCCAGCCACGGCCCTTGGGATTGTGCAATGCCGCTATGCCGGCGGTAAGTCCGAGAGCGACCATAAACACCCGCTGCACCATACACAGCATGCACGGCTCAAATTTCAATACGTATTGCGCGTAAAACGCATAGGCCATCAGCCCCGCGCTACAGAGAAATACCAGGAAAAACAACGCTCTAGGGGCAAGTAGCTTATTGATCATATGGACAAAACTGTCATTAATTGGGAGCACAATGGGTGAGCTAATTATCGCAGCGCCTTTTTTGCCGTTACCCCGCGCCAAAGCGTCAATAAACCCATCGCAACGAACCAAACCAGCACCCAACGCGGCATGGATTGACCTAAAAATGTCCAGTCAATTTTTCCGCAGTCTTGATCGCGGATAAAAAACGTCTTAAACACTTTGAGCCAGTCGTAATTTTTCAAAACATACTCAAAAGACGGGGAACAGCCTTCTAGCTGATCAAACGGCAAACCCTGCAAATAGACATGACGCCCGGCGATGTAGGCACCCAAAGTTGCCCAAAGCGCGCAAATCAAGCCATAAACCAGCCAGCCGCGTGCCTTAGGGTTGTGTAATGCCGCAATTCCGGCGGTGACCCCAAGCGCCACCATAAATACCCGCTGCACCATACACAGCATGCACGGCTCAAATTTCAATACGTATTGCGCGTAAAACGCATAGGCCATAAGACCTGTGCTGCAAAGAAAAACTAAGAAAAATAACGCTCTAGGCGCAAGCAGTTTCTGGATCATGTAGACAAAGCTCTGATTAATTGGGCGCGATGATAGCCGCAGAGTCGGTATGCGGCTAATCTAGTTTCAAGAGCTTTTGATGCAGCAAAGCTTTGAACCTTCCAGCCGAGTCAAAATCAAGGATTAAGTTCGCGCCGCGCAGTCCATTCAAACGCTATCATCGCCGCCAAGCTTTTTAACCCACACCATTGAGGCCACTATGATTTACGCGCAAGTGCATTTAACCCTGCCCAGCTGGGTGCAAGACGTTGATACGCAAAGGGATTTCGCCACGCCCGAAGCCAAAGTCGCGTTTGCGATTGAGCTTGCCGAAAGCAACGTCGCAGCGGCCAGCGGTGGGCCTTTTGGCGCCGCCATTTTCGATCAAGATCACCGGCTAATCAGCATCGGCGTGAACCGCGTGGTGCCCTCAAATACCTCGATTGCGCACGCTGAAATGATGGCCTTTATGACCGCGCAACACCGCTGCAACCGCTTTCGCTTAAATGGCGAGGGCAGCAAATTCACGCTGGCAACGTCAGCACAGCCCTGCTGCATGTGTTACGGTGCGACGGTTTGGGCGGGTGTGGATAACGTGCTGATTGGCGCGCGCGCTAGCGATGTCGAAGAACTGAGCGAGTTTGACGAAGGCCCACTGCCCGCCGACTGGGTCGGTGAACTCAACAAGCGCGGCATTGCGGTACAGACTGATATACTGCGCGAGCAGGCCCGCGCAGTCTTTTATAAATATCGGGCGGCGCAGGGAAGAAGTTATTAGTTCAGAACCCGGATGGCGCAGGCTTCAACGGTGAACAATCGAAACCTGCGCTGACTTTAAGCCGGTTCAACCACCAAAAAGATCGAGCCACCGCCACGACGAATTAACAGCAAGGTCGACTCCTCTTTAGACTGCTTATTGACCAACGCGCCAAAGCTTTGCGCGTCGGTAATTTTGGCGCGATTGACTTCTAAAACGACATCACCTTCGCGTACGCCTGCTTCTGCCGCAGGCCCAGGCTTGACTTGAGTCACCAGCGCACCGCCTTGTTTAATACCCAATTGCGTGCGCTGTGCGGCACTTAAATCGGCAACCACCAAATCCAACGCGCTTTCATTTTTATGTGGCACCGGCGTATTGGCGGCAACTCGATCTTCTTTTAGCTTGCCTACTTTTACCGTCAAAAATTGGCTTTTGCCGTTGCGCAAAACTTCCACTTTGGCGCTATTTCCAATTGGCGTCGACGCCACAATGGCGGGCAAATCACTCGATTTACGAATGGGGTGACCATCGAAGCTCAAAATCACATCGCCTGCTTCCAAACCCGCAGCCAGTGCGGGGCTGTCAGGCACGATATCGCCCACCAACGCACCATGCGGCTTTTCCATATCGAAGCGCTTAGCCAATGCGGGGGACATATCTTGAATCGCGACACCCAGCCAACCCCGCTCAACGAAGCCTTTGCTCTCAAGCTGTTTGACAACGCCCATCGCGGTTTTAATCGGAATCGCAAAACTCAAGCCCATGTAACCGCCGCTGCGGCTATAAATTTGCGAATTGATGCCGATCACTTGGCCCTGCGTATTAAATAATGGCCCGCCAGAATTGCCAGGATTCACCGCCGCGTCGGTCTGAATAAAGGGTACAAAACTTTCATTCGGCAGCTCGCGCCCGGTCGCACTAATAATGCCCTGAGTCGCGCTGTAGTCCAGCCCAAACGGCGCGCCAATGGCCAATACCCACTCGCCGACTTCTAAACCGTCGGAATTGCCTAGCTGCACGACTGGCAAGCCTTTTACTTCAATTTTGATCAACGCAATATCAGTGCGTTCGTCTAAACCCAGCACCTTCGCTTTGAATTCACGTTGATCATTGAGCCGCACGGTTACCTCATCCGCGCCCTTCACCACGTGGGCATTGGTTAAAATTTCGCCGTTGCTGCTAATAATAAAACCGGAGCCTAAGCCCTGTTGCTCAGGCTGGCGCATGCCGTGCGGACTGCCGCCTTGACCTGGCTGCCCACCAAATCGACGTAAAAACTCTTCCATTGGATCGCCGCCCCCGCCTTCTTCTTGACCTTCTTCAGCGGTCATTTCGTGCGCATTTTGCACGACTTCGATTTTGACAATCGCATCGGTGTTATTGCGCACGATCGTACGGAAATCCGGTAGCGCCATGCCGCCCGTGCTTAACGCCTGCGGCGGCGTATAAACCGCTTCCACGGCCATTACCGGATTGGCTTCTGCTTCAGCGGTAAGTGCGGTTTCCGCCTGCACCGGGCGAATTTGCGAGAACAGTGCCGTGCCCATGGCGGCCGCTAAAATAGTGAGTGCTGCGGTAGTAGAATTAAAGCGCATGACCAGCGATCCTTAAATTAGGTTGAGGTGCAGCTTAGATGCGGCTGACGTAAAAAGTTGCAAGCGCCGCATTAAAATTTGTCCATGTGTAGTCTAGCGCTTTTGCTTATTTTAACGATGCAAGACTTCCCGCAGAACAGTTGGGTAGCAAAAAATTAGCTCATTTCGCTTAGACCCACTCTGCGCATAGCAATTCGGCTTGCGCCAGCACCGTTTTAACCGCAGCATCCTGTAAATCCGGCGGGTAGCCATACTTATTGAGAATACGCTTGACCATCACGCGGATTTTGGCGCGAGCGCTTTCGCGTAGCCTCCAGTCGATGCTCACGCTTTTTTTGACTTGGTTGATCAGCTCGGCAGCAATCAGTTTTAGTTTGTCATTGCCCATCGCAACCACGGCGGAATCATTCGCGGCGAGTGCATCATAGAAAACTTTTTCGTCCTCTGTCAGGCCCATTTCTTTGCCCGCCTTGGTCGCAGAATCCAGATCTTTCGCGAGTTTGATTAACTCCTCAATCACCTGCATCGTCGAGATCGCGCGGTTGTGATAGGCATTCAACGTCTTTTTCAGCTTCTCGGAAAAAATCTGGCTCTGTACCAAATTGCGCTTGGCGCGCATTTTAAGCTCGTCTCTCAACAGCTTTTCCAGCAGCTCGGCAGCGACATTTTTGTGCTTCAGCCCACGCACCTCAGCCAGAAATTGCTCGCTCAGAATGCTGATGTCGGGCTTGGCCAAACCGGCGGCGGTGAAAACATCAATCACCTGGCCTTCGGTAGTAATCGCTTTGCTGACCAGCTGGCGAATTGCGGCGTCAATTTGCTCTGGCGTTTTCTGATTGCTACTGCTTTGTTTGCCTAACGCCGCTTGCAGGGCTTGAAAGTAGCTCACATCATCGCGAATCTCCATCGCGGCATCGCTGGCGGCGCACAGCGCGAACGCGCGGGATAGCTCCATTGCCACCTGCAGCCAGCGCTTTTTACCGTCAGCTTGCGCCAGAATATGCTCCTGCCCAGCGGGAATCAGCGCCAGCCTTTCGCTGGGTTTACCGCTGCTCCACTGCCCCCAATCAAAGCCGTGCATGATGTTACAAGCGACGCCGTGTTTCTCCAGCATCACCGCGATTGCTTGTGCGACGTCAAAGGTCGGATTGCCTTGCCCGCCGCTCTCGGTATAAGTTTTCAACGCATGCTTGAGCTGATCGGCAAGCCCCAGATAGTCCACCACCAAACCCCCTGGCTTGTCGCGAAACACCCGATTAACGCGCGCAATCGCCTGCATCAAGCCATGGCCCTGCATGGGCTTGTCGGCATACATGGTGTGCAGGCAGGGCGCGTCGAAGCCGGTCAACCACATATCGCGCACGATCACGATGCGAAACGGGTCCTGTGGGTCTTTGAAACGGTTTGCGAGTTTGCGGCGTTTGTCTTTGCTGCGAATATGTGGCTGCCAATCGGGGCCATCCTCAGCACTGCCGGTCATTACCACTTTTACGACACAGCTTTGCTTGGCCTCGGCCTCAGCATCGTCAGCATTTGCACTTGCCCATTCCGGCCGCAATTTCACCAAAGCGTTGTACAGATCCACCGCAATGCGGCGGCTCATGCATACGATCATCGCCTTGCCTTCCATAGCCTCCACACGCCGCTCAAAGTGCGTCACCATATCGCGTGCGACCAAACTGATGCGTTTGGGATCGCCGACTAGCGCCTCAAGCGCGGCCCACTTGCTTTTAAGCTTTTCTTTCTTGGACAGCTCCTCGCCTTCGGTGATTTCCTCAAATTCAGCGTCCAGCTTCGGCAGCTCCGCCGCGTTCAGTGCCAACTTGGAAATACGGCTTTCGTAATAGATCGGCACCGTGGCTTGGTCGGCGACGGCGCGCTGGATGTCATAAATAGAAATATAGTCGCCAAAAACATTGCGGGTGTTGGCATCCGCCTTTTCAATGGGCGTACCAGTGAAACCAATGAAGGATGCGCTCGGCAAAGCATCGCGCAAATTACTGGCAAAGCCATACATCATCTGGCCGAGATCATTGACGCGCCCGCCAAAGCCATACTGACTGCGATGCGCCTCATCGGCGATCACGACAATGTTTTTGCGTGCGCTCAAGCACGGCATCACCTCGTTTTTCTCCGGCATGAATTTGTGGATGGTGGTGAACACTACGCCACCACTGGCGCGGTTGAGCAGCTGGCGCAAATGTTCGCGCCCGTTCGCCTGTACCGGCGTTTGCCCCAGCAACTCAACGCCGCGCTGAAACTGCCCGAACAGTTGATCGTCCAAATCATTGCGATCCGTCAACACCACTAGAGTTGGGTTTTGCATCAAAGGGTGGCGCGCCACGCGCGCGGCGTAAAACAACATCGAATAGCTTTTACCGCTGCCTTGGGTGTGCCAAACCACACCAACGCGCCGGTCCCCCGGCTTGCCTTCATGCATGCGCCCAGCCCAATAGCGTCCTGAGGTTTCGCCGAGGCCAAGATGCTCGTTTGCCGGCAAAATCATGCCGCTGGCGCGCACAGTTTCCTCCACCGCCGCATTCACCGCATGAAACTGGTGATAGCCCGCGATAATTTTATGCAGTGCGCCAGAATCGGCATCCTCTTCGAACATGACGAAATGCTGCAGCAAATCCAGAAATCGCTGCCGCTCAAACACGCCGCGAATCATCACTTCCAGCTCAAGCGCCGCCGTGGGCGCCAGCTTTTCGCCATCAATGGTGCGCCAAACCTTGAACCATTCTTGCGTCGCCGTCACCGAACCCGCGCGCGCCTGCAGGCCATCGCTGACCACCAACACCGCGTTGTAGTGCAGCAACGTCGCAATCTGCGCCTTGTAGGTTTGCAGCTGCGCATAGGCGCTCCAGATCGTTGCGTCCTCATCCGCCGCATTTTTTAGCTCGATCAAGCCCAGCGGCAGCCCGTTGACGAACACCACAATATCCGGCCGCCGGTTGTGCTGCCCTTCAACGACAGTGAACTGATTTACCGCCAGCCAATCGTTGTTCGCAGCGTTGGCGAAATCCACCAGCCGCAAATGATCGCCCGCAATACTGCCGTCAGCGCGCGGGTATTCCACCGGCACGCCATCCCGCAGCATGCGGTGAAAGGCGCGGTTCGTTTGCGCCAGTGATGGCGTGGCGATACGTCGAATTTTGCGCAAAGCCTCTACACGGGCGTCTTCAGGAATCGCGGGATTTAGCCGCCGGATGGCTGTGCGCAAGCGGCGAAGCAGCACAACATCGGCGAAGGTATCGCGTTCTGACGCCACTTCCCCCGGTGCCAGCTTTGGCCCATGGCCGATGCCATAGCCCAAAGCCTCGAACCATTCGAGGGCGGCGGCTTCGATGGTGGCTTCGTTAAGGCTCATTGTTTCGCCAAAGCCTCCTGCATTTCCTTAAGCGTTTTGCCGTCTTTCGTCTTCCAGGCTACGCGACCGTTGGCGGAGCCGCCTTGCACCACTGCCGCAGCCGTCGAAGGCGACGAGAAGATGTAATCTTGGGCGAAAGCGTAGTCCTCGCCCGCAGGCTTGAGCACCCCGTTGGCGATCAATGCGGCCCGCATGTGTTTGATCTGCTCGGGACACGAAGGGCGCTCACTGTGCACCGCCCCACTGCCACTGCGCACAATAAAGCCATCGGCGCTTTCCATGCCTTCGGCCTTGATCCCTTTGGCAGTGATCTGAAGCAGCTTCGCGCCCTTCGGCGGCGGCGCGGCAACACTAAACACGCTAAGGCCGAGCACCGGAAAGCAGAGCAGCATTTCCAACAAAAACCCTTCGGCATCGGCGGCGTCGGCTTCCGATAACGACGGCAGAGCGGGCTTGTTGCCATTGTCGAGCACACACCGCTTGGCGTGCGCGGCGAAGGTGATCAGGCGTGACTCGATAAACTGCACATGCGCCTTGTTCAGGTTCTCGTCTTTGCTGGTAAAGGCGATGCAGCTGATCCAAAAGTCCTTCTTGGCGGCGTGCTGTTCGAGGCGCGGCTTGATCGGATCGCCTTCACCCACATAGACGATCGGCAAGCCAGATTCTTCGGGCGGGCCAATCAGCACATAGACGCCGGTGCGGGTGAGTTCACGGCGACTTTTGGCTTCGCCCATTAACGCGCGCGGGATGACGATGCCCGCCCCACTCCAATTGGATTTCTCGATCGTGCGCAACCCGTCAGGATC
>JAYUUS010000064.1:0-17235 GCA_043754435.1 Rhodanobacteraceae bacterium | reverse complement strand
AGCCATTCCGCCAGAGTTGTTCGCGGTTGTAATCGCTGGACTGGGCGCGGCGGATATGGCGCTGAACGCCAGAGTGATCGTCGAAAAGCCCTTTGGACGCGACTTGGCCTCTGCACGCGAACTCAACCGAGTCACGCAGCAGGTTTTTGCGAAGGAGGCGATCTTTCGCATCGATCACTACCTCGGCAAGGAAGCGATCATGAATATCCTGTACTTCCGCTTTGCCAATGCCTTTCTCGAACCGATCTGGAACCGCAACTTTATCGCTAGCGTGCAGATCACCTTGTCTGAAAATTTTGGAGTCGGCAGCCGAGGCCGCTTTTATGAAAGCGCGGGGTGCCTGCGCGATGTGATCCAAAACCACATGCTTCAGATCGTTGCGCTGCTGGCGATGGAGCCCCCGGCACATCGTAGCAACGCCGCCATCCAGCGCGGCAAAGCCGATGTTTTGCACGCGCTACGGCCGCTGCAGCCTGCAGATCTGGTGCGCGGCCAGTACCTGGGGTATCGCAGTGAGCACGATGTCGCCGCAGACTCGGATGTCGAAACGTTTTGCGCGCTGCGCCTGGGCATCGACGCGTGGCGCTGGGCAGGGGTGCCATGGTATTTGCGCTCTGGCAAGCACTTGCCTGTAACCGCAACGGAGGTGCTGATTCAGTTAAAACCACCGCCGCAACAACTGTTTGCCGATTCGGGGCCAGCGGGCGGTCGCGCCAACTACATACGCTTCAAGCTGGCACCGAACTCGATGATCGCGCTTGCTGCAAGGGTCAAGCGGGTCGGCAGGGAGTTCGTCGGCGACCAACGCGAACTGCTGCTTTGCCAAGACTCCGCCAGCGAAGGCTCGCCCTACGAACGCCTGTTGGGCGACGCGATGGCGGGTGACGCTAACCTGTTCAGTGACCAAGACACGATTGAGGCTGCTTGGACTGTGGTCGAACCGGTGCTGAGCAATCCTTCACCTTTGCGCCTCTACACACCGGGCTCCTGGGGGCCGACAGAAGCCGACACGCTGATTGCTGTGGATGGCGCTTGGTCAGTGCCTGCGCACGGTGAAACTTAGTGCAGCGATCCGGCTAGTGGTGCTTGTACCAGCTCAAGCCCTTAATGTCGTTCTATGAAGTCGTTGAGTCTTAAAACCCCATCGCCACACATCCCGCACCAAAAAACGTGCCGATAGCCTCGTGCCCAACGCCGCTGGCATAGCCCAAACTGACTAGTCCTAGAATTAAAACCGCCGCTCCGCTAGCGAGCCGCAGCTGGCTTGAGCGCTGAAGGTAAACCAGTATTTGCGCCAAACCCAATAATGCCGGCAGGGTGCCGACACCAAAACAAAACATGATCAACCCGCCCTGTACGGCGGAAACGCTCAGCCAAGCGGCGGACAGTGCGGCATACACCATGCCGCAGGGCATTAACGACCAGAGTAAACCCGCTGCAATATCCCGCGTCCAACCGGCGCGTTTGGGCAATTTGGCGCGCAGTTTGATTAGCAGCGGCAAAAGCTTTAAGCCTGGACGTTCCAAAGGTGCAAACGCTTGGCGATTAATAAACAAAGTGGCACCGATTAAGATCATCACGATACCGCTGGCAAACTGGGCGTAACCGCGAAATTCCAAGGCGCGGGTGGCAGTCAAGGCGCTATTGCCGAAGCCGCCGACCAGCGCACCCATGCCGCTGTAGCCCACGATGCGGCTTAGATTTTTAAGCAGTGAGCCACCACAGCGGCTGCCACAGGCGCGATTAAGTGACTCCGAAATGGCGCCGCACATCAACACGCAGTGGCCTGAACCTAAAAAGCCCGCAAGTAATGCGCTGATTAAAATTGGAATTTCAATCATGCGGCGGTGTTTCCGGCAGTGGTGGCTGGCGAAGTGGTGGCTGGCAAAGTGGCGGCTGGCGAAGTGGTGGCTCAAGAGGATCTGGCACCTCACGATCCAACGCTTCTAGCGCCGCGCGATCTAGTGATTCAAATTGATCCTGATCGACGGCCCAAAAGAATGCCCAAATGGACAGTGCAACCAACAGCAAACTGATCGGAATCAATAGCAGCATTGCGTTCATTGCGCCGACACCGATTGTAATTGCAGGCGTTGCTGGCTGCGCCAGGACCACAGGCGCGCTGCGTTTGCGGTGACGACGAGTGAGCTTAAACCCATACCCAGCGCCGCCCAGCCGGGGCCAATCAACCCCATTGCTGCAAAGGGAATCGCCACTAGGTTATAGCCCTGCGCCCACATTAAATTTTGCCGCGCAATCGTGGCGCTGCGCCGTGCGGTGCGGATCAACTCAGGCAGCACGCGTAAATCAGCGCCCAACAATAAAACGTCGGCATGCGCATGCGCCAAGGCGTTCGCAGTTCCGACGCTGACCGCGACATGCGCGCTGGCCAGGGCAATCGCGTCGTTAATGCCATCGCCCAGCATGAGCGGATACTTGCCCTCGGCGATGCGCTGATGCACGATCTCCAGCTTTTGCACCGGACTGCATCGGTTTTGCGTTTTAGCGATCGCTAAACGTTCGGCAACGCGTTGCACCCGATCTTTACTGTCGCCAGAAATGATTTCTATCGTTAAGTTCAAAGCTTTTAGCTCCGCCACGCTGGCAATTGCGCCGGTTTGCAAGCGCTCTTCAATCTCGAAAAACGCACGTCCACGCGGGCCATCCAACACGACGCCGCCATCATCCATGAGATCAAACATCAATGGCGAACCTATGCGCCAACGTTCGCCGCTGACTAAGCCAGATAAGCCCAAGCCGGGCAAGTAATCAATCGAAGTCGCCCGCACGGCCGTCGCTGTGTTGCTCTTGGCGGCCTGTAGAATTGCGCGCGCTAGCGGGTGGCTTTGCCCGGTTTCGAGTGCGCCAGCTAAACTAAGGGCTTCCTGCGATGTCAATGCGCCCGTGCTGCGGATTTTCAGTGCATCCCCGGATTTGTCCACTGTAATCGTTGTCAGCGTGCCGGTTTTGTCCAGCAGCACGCAATCCACCTGCCGAAGGCGTTCCAATGCGTCCGGCTTGAGCAATAACACGCCCATGCTTTGCAGCCGCGCATGCGCCACCGCGCGCGTGAGCGGCAAGGCTAAACCGAGTGCGCAGGGGCAGGCAACCGTCAACACGCTCAAGGTAACGGCCAGCGCGCGATCCGGCGCTAGCCACCACCACAGCGCCGCTGTAACTACTGCAAGCGTCAACACCAGCAGCGTGAAGCGGCTGGCAAGGCGCGATTCTTCTTCAGCATTCGGCAGGCGGGCGGCGGCGGCGCGGCGAGATAAGCGTGCGATTTGAGCGGCTTTGGTATCAGCACCCAGCGCATTGATGGTGTAGACGCATTCGCCGCTACACACACTGCCACCGGCAAATACCTGTGCGCCCTGCAGCAAGGCAAGTGGTGCGAACTCACCGTCAAGCAAAGCGGCGCTCAGCTCACAACTAAGCGACTCCAAAATCCCGTCCGCAACTAATACCTCACCGATTTCAGCGCGCAAGCGATCGCCCATTTTTAGCTCGCGAATCGGCCGCTGCTCGCCGCTTTCCAGCGTTGCCAATGCCGGCACAACACTGTTGAGCCGCATTGCTTGCACGCGTGCGCGGTCTAACAGCATCGTTTCCAGCATGCGCCCGAGCAGCAGCAGGAAGACAAACATGGCGATCGCATCAAAATACACGGCGCTGTTGCCCTGCATCAATCCGATGACGCTGCCCAGTGCCGCCAGAATAATCGAAACGCTGATCAAGGTATCCATGGCCGGGCGGCGCAGGCGAATTTCGCTCTGTGCGCCGCGAAAAAAACGCGTTCCGGAATAGGCAATCACCGGCAAGGTGATCAAGGCGCTGAGCCAAGCGAAGAACTGCGCCGTTTGTGGCGGTAAATCCGTGCCAGCCCAATACAGCGGCTCGGCAAACATCATTGCCTGCACGGCACAAAAGCCCGCGACAAATAGCTGCTTTAAGCTTTTTTTCTGTGCGGCGGTATCGCGCCTTCCGGCGATTAGCCGCGCCGGATAGCCAAGTGCTGCAAGGGCTGCGATGGTGGCGCTCAGTGCGCGTTTATCTGGGTAAAACTGCAGGTGTGCAAGGCGCAGCGGCACGTCCACAGTCACGCCGACTTCGGGTGCAAGTTCAGCCAGCGTGCGCTCAATCAGCCAAGCGCAGTTCGGGCAATGAATCGCATCCAGGGCCAGCGAAATCGTGTAGCCGCCGTCCGTATTGCGTTCACAGCCATCAAGCAGCTCGGCTTGATCCCAATGCGCAAATGCCGCCAGATCTAGTTTAATGTTTGCGGAAGGTACTTCGTGCGTGGACAATGCCCAAGCGACGCGACAGCCGACACAACACACCCACGTTTGCGCAGCGTTTGTATTTGCCAGGGTGCGCGACGCGTCGGCTGCAACTTCGATTGTGTTTTGACCCAAGGGCTCGCCGCAATGCACGCATGCGCCGCCCAGCCAAACTGGTGTGGCGACACGTTTGACTTGCTTGGTGGTGCTCAGCCCGCCGTCCATCGCCTTATCTAAAGGGCACGCCCTTAAAATTGGGCTCCGGCTTTGCGATGGCGCTTTCATGGGGGCCGTTAAAAGCCAAATACATCGTGAAAATGCCGCCAATAACCGTTAGCAGTGGAATGCCGATTACGAGTAATAGCATGGGCTCAAACTGGCGAGGGACTTTGGTTCCCTTTCGACTTTCTTTAGTGTTCATCGGAATGCTCCTCGGGGGCAAAAAACCAACTTTCTTCGGTGCGTGTAACGTCTGGCTGCGCGCTGTTATAAACCTTAAAACTAATGTGCGTATGCGCGGCTAGGTCTTGTGTTTGTGCATGCACAGTTACCGGAAAAGCCTCCGTCGATCGCGCCGCCACTAATATAGTGCGGGCATCATTCGCTGTGTTAAGTGCAGCGTTAGTGCCTGACATCGGCAATATATGCATCGATTTCGGTGCAATCAGTTCGATGGTCAAGCGCTGCGCAGTGGCTGATTTATTGGTTATCTTTAGTGTGTAACTATTTTCAATTTCACCATCGCTTAGGGTTCGATACAGCGCGTTACGGTCACGTAATACGTCAACAAGTAGCGGTTTTCGCGCGAGCAAACCAAAGCCTAAAATACTCAAAATCAATAGCAGCAACACGGCATAAATAATGATGCGCGGGCGGATAATGCGGCTGCGCCGACCAGCAATCGCGTTTTCGGTCGAATAACGAATCAACCCGAGTGGGGAGCCCACCTTCGCCATCACCTGATCGCAGGCATCAATGCATGCACCACAGGCGATGCAGTCAATTTGTAGGCCATCGCGGATGTCGATGCCGGTCGGGCAAACCTGCACACACATTGTGCAATCAACGCAATCGCCTAACTTTTTGCCCTTGAATTGTTTTGCTGTGTCGCCTCTCGGCGAGACTTCTCTGCTTTTGCCAGGGCCGCGCGGCTCTCCTCGCTTGGCGTCGTAGGAAATAATTAGCGTATCATGGTCAAACATCGCACTCTGAAAGCGCGCATAGGGGCACATATATTTGCATACCTGTTCGCGCAAATAGCCGGCGTTGCCATAGGTGGCTAAGCCATAAAAGCTAATCCAAAAAACTTCCCAACCCCCGGCTTTTAGCTGCAGGAGGCTTGGCGCGAGTTCGCGTATTGGGCTAAAAAAGCCAACAAAGGTCATCCCGGTCCATGCCGCCAAGGTAATCCACGATAGCTGTTTTAAGCCTTTGCGCCGCAGTTTATTCCAAGACCAAGGTGCACGATCTAACTTCATGCGCTGCAAGCGATTGCCTTCAGTGATGCGCTCCAAGGCCAAAAAAACTTCGGTCCAAACTGTTTGTGGGCAGGCATAGCCACACCAAAGCCGGCCCGCGAGAGCGGTGAAAAAAAACAGACTCAGCGCAAGCACTACCAAAATACCGGACAGAAAAATAAAATCCTGTGGCCAAAAATTTAGCCCGAGCACATGAAATTGGCGCTTCGGCAAATCAAAAAGCAGCGCCTGTTCGCCGCCCAAATTGAGCCAGGGCATAAGGTAAAACAAGCCCATAAGCACCCAAGCGGCGATCACGCGTAGCCGCTGGAAATGCCCGCTAATTTCACGCGGATAGATTTTCGGCGCAGAAACATACATTGATGTCGTATCGCTAAGCTGGCTTGGAATCGCTTTGTTCGCCCTGCTGTTGGCACCCAAATCACTCATGCCGCGCGATCCCTGCCTAGCAGCAGCGCAGTCAAATAGCTTGCGCTAGCGCTGGTCAGCCACAGCAAGAAAAAGCCGACGGTGTAGCCCAGTTCGCGGGAAAACTCGATATTCGGGAACGAGATCAAATTGAGTTCGTGCGGGTCGACAAACGCAAAAAAAACCATCGTTGCCACGCCCGCGACCAAAAAACTTGGCCAAAGAATTGCGCTTAAATGGATTGCGCGCGCGCTAATCTGGTTGGGGTTCATGGCGCTACTGTGGTTTGGGCGCTTTGCGCGCTGCGGTTTTGTGCCAAAACCCATGCGGTCATAACGCGAATTTGATCCTCGTTTAAAATAGCTTTGTGCGCGGGCATTACCCCGCCTCGGCCATTCGCGAGCGTAGCAGTTATGGTTGCGTCGTCACCTCCATAGAGCCAAATTTGATCCGTCAAATTCGGCGCGCCCAATGCTTGGTTGCCTTTGCCTTCACTGCCATGACAGGCGACGCAAAACATATCAAAGCGCGCCTTGCCTGCGGTTGCGGCAGCGGTATTTGGCGCGCCGCCAAGCTGGCGCACATAGGCTTGCAACTCTGCTATGCCAACATCACCGGCAACGGCCTTCCAGCCGGGCATGACGCCCGCCCGACCTTCGCGCAGTGTTTGGGAAATAGTTTCTGCGTCGCCACCATAGAGCCAATCATTGTCGGTCAGGCTGGGAAAGCCTTTTGCGCCTCGAGCATCCGAGCCATGGCAGGCCGCGCAATTATTATTGAAGATACTTTGCCCCATGCGCATGGCATTACTATTCTTACTCAGCTCAGCAATACTTAACTTGCGAAACGGCGTAAATGCCGCCAAATAGGTTTCGCGTTCAGCGCGCGCTTGTACATCATGTTCATGTTGCGACGTCCAGCGGAAATAGCCTGCAACGTTGCCTAAGCCTGGGTATAAAATCAAATAACCGACGGCAAACACGATGGTGAGATAGAACATATTCAACCACCAGCGCGGCAACGGGTTATTGAATTCGGTTAAGTCCTCGTCCCAAACGTGGCCGGTGGTCCCGACGCCAGCGTCTTCTGCCGCTGCTGCATGCTTGGCGTCCACATCGCTGTGGTTCGGATTGACGATTCGCTTGCTTGCCGTCCAGCGCAATAGCCAAAAGCAGCCAGCAATATTGAGCAGTACAAACCCGATAATAAGATAAGAAGTTAACGAATTCATCGACTTTCGTCCTCGCTCTTGTTGACCTTCACTGCAGGGGGTTGATCGTCTTCCAACGGTAGCCGCGCCGCAGCATCAAAATCGGCCTTGCGCTTAGCCCCAAAAGCCCAGTAAACGACGCCCAGAAATGCGACAAAAGCCAGAATGGTCATGACACCAGACAGATTTCCAGCGTTCACTTGGACACCTCGCTTGGGCTTGGCGTGATTGCCGCGTTAATCGCGTTGAAGTCAGTGTGGTTGCCCAAATTTTGCAGATAGGCGATTAGCGCATCAAGTTCGGTTTTGCCTGCCAAACTTTCTGGCGCACTGGCAATTTCGGCGTCGGTATAGGCTTGGTCAAGCATGTTTGTAACCCGCATATTGGCCTGAATGTCCGCCACGTCTAGCGTGTTTTTAGCCAGCCACGGATAGCCCGGCATATTTGATTCCGGCACCAAATCGCGAGGGTTGATGAGGTGTGCGCGGTGCCATTCATCCGAATAGCGCCCGCCCACGCGAGCAACATCGGGACCGGTGCGTTTCGAGCCCCATTGGAAAGGGCGGTCATAGACCGATTCGCCCGCCAATGAATAGTGGCCGTAGCGCTGCGTTTCAAAACTCAAGGTGCGAATCATTTGCGAATGGCAGTTGTAGCAACCCTCACGCACGTAAATATTGCGCCCTGCCAATTCCAACGGTGGGTAGGGTTTAATGCCTGGCGATGGGTTAATGGTTTGCGCGCTAAACATCAGTGGCACAATTTCAACTAAACCGCCGACTGAGATTACCAGCGCGATCACAATCGCCATCCAACCAATATTTTTCTCAAGTGCTTCATGGCTCATCGTGTTCCCCCTTAAGCCGCTAAAATGGGTGTGGTTGCAGGTGTCGTCTCAGCATGGCTGGGCGCCTTGACCGCCACCAAGTGTTCATTGCCTATGGCTTTCGCCAAGCGGTAAGTGCGCAACATATTGACCACCATGATCAGCATGCCGGCGATGATTAATAGCCCGCCGCCCACGCGCAGCACATAGTAAGGAAACGTCGCTTTTAGCGATTCCACAAAAGTGTAGGTTAGCGAGCCATCGGCGTTCGTGGCGCGCCACATTAGCCCTTGCATAATGCCCGCCACCCACATCGCCACGGTATATAAAACCACGCCAATGGTGTGTATCCAAAAATGTACGTCGATCAATTTGATTGAGGCCATTTCCTTTAAACCCAGCAGGCGTGGATAGAGCGCATACACCGAGCCCAAGGTAATCATTGCCACCCAACCTAGCGCGCCTGAGTGCACATGGCCGATCGTCCAATCGGTGTAGTGCGACAGCGCATTCACGGTTTTGATCGACATCATTGGGCCCTCAAACGTGCTCATGCCATAAAACGACAGGCTGACGATTAAAAACTTAAGAATGGGATCGGTGCGGAGTTTGTGCCAAGCGCCGGATAGAGTCATGATGCCGTTGATCATGCCGCCCCAAGAGGGTGCCAACAGGATCAAGCTAAAGGCCATGCCGACTGATTGCACCCAATCGGGCAGCGCGGTGTAGTGCAAATGGTGCGGCCCGGCCCACATATAGATCGAGATCAGCGCCCAAAAATGCACGATAGAAAGCCGATAGGAAAACATCGGACGTTCGGCTTGTTTGGGCACGAAGTAATACATCATTCCCAGAAAACCGGCGGTCAAGAAAAAGCCCACCGCGTTGTGCCCGTACCACCACTCAACCATGGCATCCACAGCACCCGAGTAAATCGGAATCGAGTGCGTCAAGCTGGTTGGAATCGCCAAGGAGTTGAAAATATGTAGCACCGCGACGGTAATGATGTAGGCCGCGAAAAACCAGTTGGCGACATAGATATGCTTGACTTGGCGCATCGCAATCGTGCCAAAGAAAACTACGCCGTACGCGACCCAAACCACGGTGATTAATAGATCAATCGGCCAAATCAGCTCCGCGTATTCCTTGCCCTGCGTTAGCCCCAAAGGCAAAGTAATTGCGGCGGCCACAATCACCGCCTGCCAGCCCCAAAAGGTGAATTCTGCCAGCCACTTGCCAAACAGCGGCGCGTGGCAAGTGCGTTGCACGATGTAATAGCTGGTAGCAAAAAGGCCACAGCCACCAAAGGCAAAAATCACGGCATTGGTATGTAGTGGCCGCAGCCGCGAATAGGTCAGCCAAGGAATATCAAAATTCAACTGCGGCCATGCCAGCTGGGCTGCGATCAGCAGGCCAACCGTCATGCCAACGATGCCCCAAACGACGGTCATCACTGTGAACTTTAATACCACTGAATCATTGTAATGCTTGACTTGCGAACCCATATGCATATCCGAGGCGGCACTTGATGGGTTGAGTGTGTGGTGTGGCGCGCTGGGCGGTATTGATCCAAGTCAAACTTGCACAAGCGAATTCTTTGAAAATTACTGGATGATCTTTATGCACCTTGTTTGCCCAAATTGCGCGACGATCAATCGCCTGCCTGATGACCGTCTGCACGCTGGGCCCGTTTGCGCGCGCTGCAAGGCCGCGCTATTGCCGCTGGCACCGGTCGCGCTCAACGACGCCAACTTGCCGGGGTTTATTGCGCGCACCGAACTGCCTGTGCTGGTTGATTTCTGGGCCGCATGGTGCGGTCCTTGCAAAACCATGGCCCCGAATTTTGCCAGCGCTGCGGCACAATTGCTGGAAGTGCGTTTTGTCAAAGTGGATTCGGACGCGGCACCGCTTGCGAGCGCAAAATATGGCATTCGTAGTATCCCGAGCTTAGTGCTGTTTGAGAACGGGCGTGAAAAGGATCGGATTTCAGGCGTGTTGTCGACACGTGAGCTATTAGCGTGGCTTGACCAACGGCTCGTATTAAAATCACGCTAAGCAGTGCAACGGTGCTGAAAGGGTTTTAGCGCTGAAAGCGCGGCCAAAACTAATCCGGGGCAACGCCCTGGGTTTACGCCTAAGCCGCCAGCAATCGTTTTTCGCCTCCGCGCTTTACATTTGCTTTGACTAGATCTTTTGCTGAAACGCGTGCGCCGCCGCGACAAAATTGCTTGAGACCCGCAATGTCCAAAAGTTTCACTGAGCGTTGATGAACTTCGATGATGTCAGCACTTTGCAAGGTCGCGAAAGTGCGACTCACCGTTTCAATGGTTAGGCTCAAATAGCTGGCAATGTCGGTGCGCGTCATGCGCAAAGTAAACTCATTCGCGGCATAGCCTGCTTGTGCGTAAAAAGCGGCTAATTGCAGTAAAAATTGCGCCAAACGCGCGGTAGCGCACTGGCTGCCGAGTGCCCAAAGTTGGTTTTGTTCACGCACCAAGCTTTTTGCCATGCTGCGAAACACGATTTGCTCAAAGCCAGGATAAGCCCGCGACAGCTCGGTCAATTTTGCCAGCGTCAACACGATCACATCGCTGTCTTCAAGCGCATAAACATTGGCGCTATATCTGCCCTCAGCGAAGGCTTGAGCGCCCAGCATTTCACCGCGCATCGGGAAGCCGACAATCTGCGCGACACCGCTGGCATCTAAAACGACCGACTTGAATGATCCGGTGCGCACCACATACAGCGCTTTCGCGATATCTGCCTCGCAAATCAGTTGTGCCCCAGCGCTGACCCGCTTGCGCGGTAAAAGCTCAGTCCAGCAGGCCAAGCTGAGGTCGTGGGTAGCAATGCCCAGATGGCTGGACACATCAGCCAACGCGAGCGCGTCAATCATGGTTTTTACGTCCACGTGTGCACTTGGATTAAAACTCGGAACGTAGCGAGTGCTATCGCAAATCTCGTTCGTCGTTGAGTTGAAATCGTGGCTAATCACATTGTTTGAGCTAAACATGACGCTGCTGCCTTGGTAAGAGTCCCCGAGTAGTGTCTGAAAGTGGGGCCTTACAAAATATCGGCGAATCCTGAATCTAGTGATCGGATTTAACCGGTAGCACATAGGAATTGTCCTATACGCAACTACATTTTTTGGCGGATTTTCGCCTAGCCCTGCGCCTTGAGCGCATGCGCCATCGCGTAGCGCACCAGTTCAGCGACCGACTGCGCCTGCATTTTTTTCAGCAAATGCGCTTTGTGGGTACTGATGGTTTTGATGCTTAAATTCAGCGAAGCGGCAATTTCACCGACTGCGTTGCCGTCAACCAGGGCTAAAAATACTTGAAACTCACGATCTGACAGTAGTTTGTGCGGCTGTTCGGTGTTTTCGTTGGTTTGTAAGTTCAGCGCCAGCTGTTCGGCCAGGCGCGCGCTGATATACATGCCGCCGCGCGCAATTTTTTCCATTGCCAGAATCAAGGATGCCGAGGCGCTGTCTTTGGTCAGATAGCCCGACGCGCCAGCGCGAATGGCTCGCACTGCATATTGATCCTCCTCATGCATCGTCAGCACCAAAATGCGCAAATTCGGAAATTCCAACTTGATCAGTTTGACTAGCTCCACGCCACTACGTCCGGGCATGGACAGATCAAGCAATACCAGTTCAATCGCTTGCGCCCTTAGCCGCTGCAGCGCTTCGTTGCCATCTGCAGCTTCGGCTGTGACGCTAAAAAGACTGGAGTCAGCAATAATGCGTTTCAAACCTTCGCGCACTAGGGTGTGATCATCGACGAGCAGGACGTTAATCATTGTTGCTTTCGCTAAGGTTGCAGGGAAAGGTAAGGCAAGGTGACCGAAAGTTTGACGCCGCCCTGGCTGAAGTTCTCCAGCTCAAACTCGCCGCCCTGCGCGGCTGCGCGCTCGCGGATACCAAGTAGGCCGCGTTTACTGCCTGACGTTTTTGCGTGAGGCTGCAAACCAATTCCGTCATCACAAATGCTGATCGCCACGGCGTTGCCTTCATCGATAACTTGCACTGAAACTGTCTGCGCTTCGGCATGCTTTGCAACATTGTTAAGCGCCTCTTGCACAATTCTAAAAACGTGGCTGGCGATATCACTGCTGAGGCGATCAAGCTCAGGATCAACGAGGAGTTCACAAACAATATCGGTGCGCTGGCGAAATTGTTGTACTTGCCATTCCAGGGCAGCGCCTAAGCCCAAATCGTCCAGCATCAAGGGCCGCAGATCGGCGGCAATACGACGCGTGTTAGCCACCGTTTCATCGACAAGTTGCTGCATTCGCTGCAGGCATTCGCTCACACGCTGATTCGGTTGCACAAGCTCCGCACGTAATTGCAATAAATCCAGCTTGAGCGCCGTCATTTTTTGCCCGAGTTCGTCGTGAATTTCCCGCGCTATTCGGCTTTTTTCTTCCTCGCGCGCCTGCAATGCAACTCGAGTTAATGCCTGCACCTCCAGGCGCGCCGCATCCAAGGCCCGCGTGGCATTGATGCGCTCAGTAACGTCACGCACGATCGCGCTGTAGATCACTTGCCCGTTTACGACAGCGCGGGAAATCGACGCCTCAATCGAAAATTGCTCGCCGTTCGCACGCAATGCCAACAGCACGCGCTGCTGCCCCATGCGCCGACTGGACTCACCGCTCTGACCAAAGTTGTGAACATGTTCCTGGTGTGCCACGCGGTGTTGCTCCGGAATTAAGCGCTCCAGGGTTCCACCTATAACGGCATCCGCACTATGGCCAAACATGTGCTCAGCTGCGGCATTAAATAGCGTGATGCGTTGATCGCTATCAATGCAAATAAAGGCATCCATAGCCGAGCGGATTAAGGAGTTGAGTTGGCCATCGCTAGTCGTCATTAGTTTTTTGCTGATCTGCTTTCCGAAGCGAATATAGTGCGATTGTGTGGCGCGCAAGCACTGAAGTAAACGCCTAGCCCAGTCTGCCCAGCTTGCCCAGCGTGCCTTCCCAGTATTTGGCGCGAATTTGATCTGGGTCAATACTGCATTTGCACACAGTTCTAATGTGTGGAAACTTCAATCATTCCAGATTTGCACAATGCGACTGCGTCGCGTCTGCTTAAGTTGCGCTCTGGAACATTATTTCGCGGACACAGGCGATGGCTAATTCTTAGGAACGTGCAATGTTTCAGATCATTTTAATTGCTGTTGATGGCTCAGATATTTCTAACCATGTCATTAAATGTGGGCTGGATCTAGCGACAAGCCTGCACGCCAGTATTGTTTTCGCCAATATCACCGTGCCCTATACATCCATGGCCATGCCCGCATATCCCCTACCCTCGGGGCTAATTCCAACGCTGGAAGAACACCAAGCACTTTGTTTGGAGGCGTCAAGGCGTGTTTTAGGTGCAGCGACCGAACTAGCCAAGGCGCACGCTGTGCCTGCACGTGGCGTTTCGTTGGCTCATGACCAACCTTGGCGCGGTATTTTGCAAATCGCCACGCAGGAAAATTGCGCGCTAATTTGCATGGCATCGCATGGCCGCCGCGGGCTGTCGGCGTTGCTGCTGGGCAGTGAAACCCAAAAAGTGCTGACGCATTCGACGCTGCCGGTGCTGGTGATTCGTTAAAGCAAAAAAATTCAGGGCGGCTTTTCCATGCGCTGAACGAATTCAATTTTAGCAAGCGGTTTTTAAGAGCTGCAAGGTGACCTAACTTGCCACATGCCGCACCGGAACCTTTGCAAGCTTTGCCAGTAAGCGCCGCTGTTGCCTAGCTTCCCATGAATCAAAACCTATCGTTTCGATCGGCCGCCACAAAGCGACCCACGCCAGAATCATCAACCCTTCGCTGAAGGCTTCGGCAAACGGATTGCTGACACTTTTAAGCCAACTGCGTAACGACAATGCTAGTACTAAAATCGCAAGACCTGTGAACAAGGCAAGGCGTCCAACCGCACGGCGGCGACGATGTCGGCGCTCGGCCTGCTGCGTGCTCAGCGCAAAGTGCGTGTGAATTGCGCGCTCAATGTCAGCAATATGGGACGCCATCTCGGCGGGCGCATAAATCACCACCTTAAGTTGAGTGTTAGCGCTATATTCGGCGGCGCTTTCCAAAAGGTAAGCATCGACGTTGCGATCCAGCGCTTTGTCGTGAAATGGTGCCGGATCTAGTGTGTCAAACAGCTGCTCTAGTTTTTGAATGCGCAGTTCAATGTCAGCCATATTTGTATCCTTAGCGCAGGTTCGCGGCGTTAGCGGCTGCGTATAAGCCGCAGTCGGGCGCTGGCAGTCGCGCGAAGGATTTTGCGCTGGTTGGGTGCGAAGGGTGAGCGTTTACCGCAATGCTTAAGCAATAGCGCGTCGTCTTGCGATTCCCCCAAGCGTTCGGCATGCTGTTCTAGGCCATCAAAGGCCGGACGTAACTCCGGCGCAATCGTTGCGAGCAAACTATCCTGCTGCCGCAAGCGTCGCAAACGCCGCCGGTACACGTGCCAGATTTCGTCTAGCTCGGGGTGCCGATGCGCTTGGCGCTGGGCTTTTTCGACCCGGCGCACGCTGCGCGCTAGGGCGCTAGTGATATCTGTGGCCGTGGCGTCTTGCCAAGGCAAATGCTGCAGGCGCTTGATTGCTGCGGCCAAGCGCTGGCGGCGGGATAAAAAATCAGGATTGCGTCGCAATGCCAGGTGCATTAGTTGATTGCGCCTCGCCCTAGCGGCTTTGGTTGCAGCTGGCAATATTGCGGAAACATCCGGTGCTACAGCACTCAATCTGGCGAGCGCCTCAAGCAAAGCTTGGGCGTCCCTTAGTGATGATAAACCTCGGCAAAGTTGACCTAAATCATCGTCCAAACGGGCCGCGCGCGCCGCGCAGTCGCGCCGTTTGAAGGTGCTTGCGGCCAGTGCCAGTGTGGCGCGTGCGCGGCGTATACACTTGCGGCCCTCGTGTATTCCTTGGTGTCTGGCTTTTCCGGGCTGCGCCAAATAAGCGATGACGCGCTGCAATTGTGCAATTGCGAAGGCCTCAAGCGCGATACCAAGCTTGCCAATAGCCAGCTCGCCTACATTTGGCGATTGCGCGCCAGCAATCTCTGCTGCGCCACCGAGGTTTTCACTCGGGACGTCGTTAGCACTTCTTAGCTGCGCAATGCTCACCAAGCGTCCTTTAATAATTTGCATTGCTGAAATCTAACTGGTTGGACAATTGCGGCGCTACCGTGCGATTGCAAAAAAGATCGTATTTAGGTCAATGCGAAAATAGCACCGGCAAATGCGTCAAACGCAATAGCTCCCGCGTCACGCCGCCCAGCATAAATTCGCGAAAGCGCGAATGCCCATAGCCGCCAGCCACGACCAAGTCAGCGCCGACTTCTTTCGCGTGCTGCAGGATCGACGCGGCAATCGAATGCCCCATGCTTGGCCGGACGTAAACCTGCACTTTCAGGCCATGCTTGGCCAAGTGCGCGGCAATATCCGCGCCCGGCTGGTCACCATGCGCGAACTCACCAATTTCCGGGTCAATCAGCAAAATGTCGACCGACTCGGCAGTTTTGAGCAAAGGCAAAGCATCGTGAACCGCACGCGTAGTTTCGCGCGATGGCTGCCATGCAATCACGGCGCGCTTAGGTACACTTTTTGCGTGATGCTTCGGTGGCACTACCAGCACCGGCCGCCCAGATCCGATTAGTAAATTGACGAAATACTCATGCGCCACTCCACTATCAGCATCTGCAGCACTGGGTACCACGATTAAATCGGCGTAGTGCGCGTGCATGGTGGCCATGGGGGATGGCGCTAACAGCACCGATTCGACCACACGCACCTCAGTTTTTACCCCCAGATTGCCCGAGTTCTGCCCCGCCAAGCGATCGCGCATTTTTTGCGCTAGCGGCTGCACGCTGCTCAATAATTGTTCGCGCAGACGTACATAAACATCGCCCGACATCGGCACCCATTCATTCGGCATCGGCATCGGCACATCGACCGCAATCAGCAGCGCAAGTTGTGCATCAAATTTCTCACAAATCGCCAAGGCAGTGGTTAGCGGGCCGGCTTCGGTGTTGGCATTAACATAGGGCACGAGCACATTTTTGATCATCGCGGGTCTCCTGGCAGTTCGACATGGATGCCTAGGTGCACAGTAGAGCCAAAAAGTAGCGCGATGATTTTGATTCAAGTCAACTTAGGTGCTCAGTGTTTACAGCGAATCTAAGACATTCGTCACGCGCGCGGTAGCATCGCTAAGCAACTTGCAGGTCCTTGTGCCTTGGAAGTGTTTGCCTTGGACACCCACCCCTCAGACAAATCCGAACCAAGATTGCGCCCAATCCGATTTTCCCGCAACGCCTGCGCGCCCACACTGCGCCCATGACCCAGCCCCGCCGCCAACTCGTCGATCCAACCCAAGCCGGAACGTTTCACTGCGTCAACCGTTGCGGGCGCCGGTCTTGGCTGTGCGGCTTTGATAAATACCTCGGCAAAAGCTTCAAGCACCGAAAATCTTGGGTCGAAGCCCGCATTTTGGCGCTAGGCAACATTTTTGCCTGCGGAATTCACGCTTGGGCTGTGATGAGCAATCATTTGCACATTGTCGTGCATATGAGTCCTTCGACCGCGAATACTTGGTCGCCTGATGAAGTCGCCACGCGCTGGACTCAGCTTTATCCAGCCCGCACGGCCGAGCTTTGCGCGCAAAAGATCGCGGCGATTTTGGAAAACTTGGACCTCGTGGCGGAATATCGATCCCGATTGACCAATTTATCGTGGCTGATGAAATCATTGAGCGAACCCATTGCGAGCCGCGCGAACGAGGAAGACAAGGTAACCGGAAGGTTTTGGGAAGGCCGGTTTGGCTGCCAAGCGCTGCTGAGCGAAAAATCGATCCTTGCGGCGATGGCGTATGTCGACCTAAACCCGGTGCGCGCAAAGATTGCGAGCAACATCGCGACGTCGCGTTACACCAGCGTCAAAATGCGCAATCAGCAGCTGCTTAAAAATCCCGAGCGCGCAATAGAGCCACTCATGCCACTGGTTGGCGTGCGATCTTTTAATTTG
>JAYUUS010000063.1:0-17367 GCA_043754435.1 Rhodanobacteraceae bacterium | reverse complement strand
CAACTCGCATGACTCGGGGACAAACATGGTTCGCTACTCCTTTTGTTGGAGGGGACTTGCACCCCCTACGCTTTGCCGGTTTGTGCCGGCGCACTCATCAAAACCCGCTCCGACAAGATCGACAGCAAACCATCCTGCACTTCGGCGGGGCAGCGCGTGATCTCCTCAAAGCGCGCGATTTTGCCTTCGCGCATCGCGCGCAAAATCGGTGCCTCGACCAGCGCACGCGGGCTGGGGCCATCATTGAGCAACAGCGCATAGTTCCAGCCGTATTTGATTTGATCCTCATTGGTCGCCGCACCACCCTGCACCGTCAAGGTGCTGGAGCCAGAAATCGCCGCCGCTAACAGTTCAGAAAGCAAGGACTTTGCCGTGCCAGGCTCGCCCACGAGCAACAGCGCGCGGTTGCTGGCGAGCGTGACCATCGCCCGGTCAATCAGGCTAACCGGCACCATTAGTTTCGCAGGCGTATTCGCATCACCCATCAGAAAGCGCCGCACTGCCAGCATCGACAGCTGCCAACCGGGTGGTTTCGCGCCGCTATCACTGCGCCGCAGCGCGGCAAGCTCAGCGGCGTGCTGCACCTCGGCAGGCGGACGTTGAACCGCTATTTTGGCTTTACTGGGCATTTTTGCGCTCAAACATTTTTGTACTCAAACAAAGGGCTCATCTTTTTCCAACCACTCGCTCATAAAATCTAAATCCAGCGCTAAGCCCGGCAGCGCCGCTATCGCAATCAGGACTTCCGCGCTTAGAATCTCCGGTGGCGCAAAAGCGCCCTCTAGCTGCCGATAAATCGTCAAAACGCCGCCGGGAATATCAATAAGCCAAAACTCGCGCACCCCGGCAAGCTCGTACGCTTTACGCTTTTGAATTTGGTCAAAGCGCGCCGTGCTCGGGGAAAGCACTTCAATAATGAAATCCGGCGCGCCCCGAATACCGCTTTTATCCATTTTGTTGGGGTCACAAACCACCACGACATCGGGTTCAAATACCGTGCGAATAAATTCGTTCGCCTCATTGGCTTTCGGCAAGCGCACACCTATCGGCGCAACAAAGGCTTTACAGGGCTTGCCCAGCAACTGATTGCCTAGCTGTCGACCTAACTCCAACACCACGGCCTGATGCGGCAACGAAGGCGGAGCCATCGCGTAAGCAAAGCCATCCAATAGCTGCCAGCGCTCACCTGCAGGCCAGCGCATGTAATCGCTATAAGTAAACTCGCCTAGCTGTGGTTTTTCTAACGCCATGACCTGCTCCCGATTTCACAGCCTTCAAGTTTCTGCGCAAACCGACAAAGCTTCAAGCCGCTAAAATTCGTGATTGCCGCAAGGGCGTTCAGCAAACCAGCTTGCTGGCATAGCTTAAAAAGCATAGTCTCCGCGTCCCTGCAGAGCAGCCGTGGCTTAAGCCTAGCGCCTATCTTGCAGGACCTCGCTTCACCCGGCATGACGTCAGGGGAAGCTTATTAAGCCGAGAGGACACATGCGTCACTATGAAATTGTGTTTTTGGTCCACCCTGACCAGAGCGAACAAGTGCCCAATATGATTGAGCGCTATAAAAGTATTGTCGAAACGGACGGTGGCGTTATGCACCGCCTAGAAGATTGGGGCCGCCGGCAATTGGCGTATCCGATTCAACGTCTAGTGAAGGCGCACTATGTGTGCATGAACATTGAAGCCAGCGAGAAAGTTCGCGGTGAGCTCAAAGACGCGTTTCGCTACAACGATGCAGTATTACGCCACTTGATCGTGCGTAAAGATGCGGCCGAAACCGACATCACCTACATCATGCGTACCAAAGATGAAAAACCGGGTCGTCGTCGTGATGACGATTTCAGTGGCGAAGAAGGCATAGGGACTGGCGACAATGAAGCCTAAAGGTAAAGGAAAGGGTAAGCCGAAGGATCGTAGCGCGAGTTCGCGTTTTTTCCGTCGTAAAAAATTCTGCAAATTCACCGCTGAAGGCATCTTGTCGGTGGATTACAAAGACTTAGGATTACTTCGTCAGTTCGTGAGCGAGACCGGTAAAATTGTGCCGAGCCGCATCACCGGCACCAAAGCGAAGTATCAACGTCAGCTGGCAACCGCTGTGAAAACAGCGCGCTATTTGGCGCTGATTCCTTACACCGACAATCACATCTAGGAGCTAGATCATGGAAGTGATTTTGTTGCAGAAAGTCAAAAGCCTAGGCAGTTTGGGCGACAAAGTAGTGGTGCGCGCAGGTTTCGGCCGCAACTTCTTAATCCCATACGGTAAAGCCGTTCCGGCCACCGCTAACAACGTACAAGAGTTTGAAAAGCGTCGCGCTGAATATCAAGCGAAAGCGGACTCACTGCTGGGCGCGGCTGAACGTCGCAAGGCGCAGTTGGAAAATGCCTCCGTTACGATCAAGGCAAACGCCTCGGCCGAAGGCAAGCTGTTCGGCTCGGTCGGCCCCCGCGATGTCGCAGAAGCCTTTACTGCGGCCGGCACACCGTTAGAAAAGAGCGAAGTGATGATGGGCGAAGGCCCATTGCGCCGCGTCGGTGAGTTCGATGTGCAAGTAAGCCTGCACGCTGAAGTGCAGTGCGCTGTGAAGGTTATTATCGTTCCAGAGAAGTAAAGCGCCGCGCATAAGCGTAAAAGAGCCGCGTTAGCGTAAAAGTGAAAGTAATCGAAGCCCGCGCTCAAACTCGCGGGTTTTTTGTTTTTCATAACGCGTTTGTCGTTATCATTGCTTTCTGGGTCGCATTGTCGATGAACTAAGCGTTAAGCCCTAAAAACAACAGGTTGGTACTTAAACTATGAACGCACAGCTTCTTTCCCAAGCCCGGCAACTGAGCGTACCAGACCAGCTTGAGTTGCTGGAGATGCTCTGGGAGGACATTGTGAAGCGCAATGCCGTTCCTAACCTCACTGACGCCCAAAAAGTAGAGTTGGACAGACGACTCGCTGACCACGAAACAGATCCAGAAGACCTGTTTCCGTGGAATGAGGTCAAAGCATCTGCGCTCGCCCAAATTGGGCAATGAGCCTCGCTGATCAGGCGACGAGTCTGCAAGTTTCGTTTCGACGTCCGGCACGTTTAGAATTCATTGACGCAGCGGCATGGTACGAGGCTAGGCAGCCCGACCTCGGTATAGAGTTCATTGCGGAAATAGAGCGCTGCATTGCGTTAGCAGCGGAGCATCCACTGTTGTATGCCGTCATCTATAGTGGCATTCGACGAGTTGTGGCAGAGCGGTTTCCATACAGCGTTTACTTCCGGGCCGAGCCTAAGTGCATTATCGTTCTCGCGGTCTTTCACGTTAGGCGCAATCCGCCTATTTGGCAGCAACGGATCTGAAAATTTCATTCCGGCAGTGAACATTGAAACCGGCAAAAAAGTTCGCACCGAGCTGAAGAACGCGTTTTGTTACAACAATGCAGTACTGCGCCACTTGATTTGTTTGCCTTTTCTCAACTCTCGATAAAGCGCAATAAGTCGTGCGTCAGCTGAACTCCGTGGGTTGCGAATAAGCCATGCGGTGCACCGGGGTATTCGATCAGCTTGACAAAGGGTATTGCATGAGCTTTTTTGCGCCCGGCATCGCTGATCGGGACAATCTTGTCGTCGCTGCCATGAATCACCAGGGTCGGCACCTTAATCGTGGCAAGATCTGCGTCAAAATTGGTATACGAAAACGCATGAAAACAGCCCAAGGTCGCTGGCAAGCAGGCCTGTAACGCAATGGATCGCGCCCACAGCAATCGCGCCTCGCTAATCGGGTGGGCGATGTCAGGGGCACCAAAAAACTTGTCAAAAAACCCGACAAAAAATGCCGTGCGATCCGCCAGTATCGCCTGCTTGGTTTTTTCAAACGCCGCTGCTGCTTCGCCGGACGAATCTGCATCCACCACGACCATGAACGGCGCGACCGAGGACACAAAGGCGGCTTTGATGCATGCGTTTTGTGGGTAGCGTGCCAGGTAATGCGCGACTTCACCGCCGCCCATGGAAAAGCCTACCAACACAACATTGCGTGCATCCGTGTGGTTCAATACGGCATTTAGATCATCTGCCAAGGTGTCGTAGTCATAGCCGCCAAAAGGCTGTGAAGAGCGCCCGAAGCCACGCCGGTCATAGGCGATTACACGGTGTCCAGCCTCGGCAAAAGCCATTGCGGCATCGTCCCAGCTGTCCGCAGAAAATGGCCAGCCAGCCAGCAGCACTACCGTGCGTTGCGCGGGGTTGGGATGCTCAGACTGCCAGTCTTTGTAATAGAGCTTTGTATGGTCCGAAGTGCTGACGTATTGCATGGAATTAGCCTGCTTTGACTGTGAAAGTACACGGATATTGGCATTGGCAGCTTAAGAGTTACGTCCGCTGGCGCACCGATACGCGGCTATTCACCGCATGCATATCAGGCTTTTAGCCTAGCCAAACTTAGTCACCACTGATAACCCAAAGTCAGCCGGATGGATCGCGGCTCAAAAATATGGAAGTGCAGATCATCCACACCCGCACTTTCGCCGGGCAGCCTGGAGGCATAGTAATAGTCCACATCATGATCTTTGGAATCGAAGGCATTCAGTAAATCTAGGCTCGCGCTGAATTGTTGCCAGGTTTTTGCAAGCTTGAAATTGACCAACGTTGAGCCCGCTGAGCGAAGCGCGCCATCTTCAATAAGCGGGTAGCGGCCAAAGTGACGTATGCGTGCGCTAGCGCTGTAGCCCCCGTCAAATTGCCCGTTTATGCCTGCGCTAATAATCAGTGGAATCGAACCGGGAATGCGATTTCCTAACGGATTCGCATCGCGAAATTGGGTCTGGGTATAGTTCGCTTCCAACTCTAAATTCCAACGTTCAGCGGCGAAGTAGTACACGCCAAGTTCTACGCCTTTACGGCGGCTCGGGCGGCTGGCTTCGGTGGTGCCGGCATCACCGACAAAAAGCAGCTCGGAATCGACGTTGAGCTGCCACAGTGAAAGCGTGGCGTTGAGTTGATCCGTTAGAAAAACGCGCGCGCCGAATTCGCTGCCAAACGCATCCACAATAGGCGTTACCGGTTCGACTGATTCACCGCTGCTTGGATCAATGCGCGTGGTGATGCCGCGCGCGTCGTTGGAGTGAAAGCCCTTGCCATAACTCAGATTGAGCTCAAGCACGTCGAATGGCGTATAAATCAGGCTGGCTTTGGGGGCGGTGATGTGCGCGTTTTTTTTGCCGCCATTAAAATCGCAGGCCACGCGGGCACTGACGCTGGCGTTTACGTTGGCCAAGCCTGCGCAATCTAAACCATTAACATCAAAGCGGTAGGAATCTAGGCGCGCACCTAAGTAACTGCGCCATTGCTTGCTCCATTGATATTCACCGTCAATAAAAACGCCGGCGCTGATTTCGTGTACGCGATCAGCGCGCACGACTGCCAAGAGTTGCCTGGCTCGGGTGCGGCTTAAGCCCACGCCGTCAATTAAGTCGCTGCGAAAATCGCCACCGACGCGCAA
Organism: Rhodanobacteraceae bacterium; assembly: GCA_043754435.1. GTDB lineage: Bacteria > Pseudomonadota > Gammaproteobacteria > Xanthomonadales > SZUA-5 > JANNYA01. The sequence goes on along the minus strand of JAYUUS010000063.1, from coordinate 11,898 downwards.
CTTCCAGCTTTGCCCGGTTGCGTTGCTACCGAGCCAGTTTTCACTAAACTCGCCGCCATAGATTTTGCGCGAATCAAACTGTGAAAACTGATCGCCATTGAGCGGATCGTCGAGCAAATAGGTGAAGTTGGAAAATAGCCTCAAGTCGTAGTCAATGGCATACGCCGATACGTCGAACACGCCAGCTGCGAACACGCCAGTCAAGCCGCCCGATAAGCTGTAGCGCGACGAGTCGCCTCCTAAGCTGTCATCAACTGAACCGAGTTCGCTAATCAGGCCGCTAGTCACAGCGCGCTCAGGAATTTGGTCGGCAGAATTCCAGCGATTGTCATAGGCCATCAATAGCAAACGCGCGCGGCCCTCACCTACATCGCGGGCATATTTGACAATCAGGCTTTTCTTCGCCACCTCTTCATCGACTTGCGCCCAAGGGCCGGTGTAGCCTTGCGCTTCGACACCGTAGCTCAACGTCGCGCCGCTGAGATCAAACGTCGCCGTGCTGACGCCGCGCTGATAGCCGAAGCTACCCAGTGTGGCTTGGACTTTCGGCGTTCCTAAGTCATTAGCGATGCGAAAATGTGCCGATCCGGCGGCGCTAAAGTCACCGACATCTGCCGAGTACGGGCCTTTGCGATAGCGCAATTCACCGACCACTTCAGGAATCAGAAAGTTAAGGTCCGAATAACCTTGGCCGTGGCCGTGGCTGCGCAAATTCACCGGCATATCTTCGACAAATGTGGCGAAGTCGGTGGCATGATCCAAATTAAAACCACGCAAAAAATATTGATTCGCTTTGCCATTGCCGGAATGCTGGGTTGCCACCATGCCGGGAACAAATTCGACTAAATCACCGGTGCGCAGCAGCGCTCGGGACTTGAGTTGCTCCGGCCCAACCACGCCTTGTGAGGCGGCAATAGCGGCACCGATCAAGTTTTGCCTGCGCCCGACTACGACGATATCGTCAAGCATTTTTGCGCGGTCCGATTGCACCGCAAGCTCGAGCGTGCCGTGTGCGGAGGTGAGTTGGCTTAAAGCAAAGGCGAAAGTAACGATGGTCATAATGTGTTTATTAGGTAAGTAAAGTGAGAGGTCGCTGGAATTCGTCTTTGCGAGCACGATGGAATTCGTCTTTGTGAGCGCAGCGAAGCAATCTTGCATTTGGTTCGAGGCGTCATCTTCGATCAATAGCTGGGTATAACCCGATCCCACATAACTGTCCTATGTCTGGAATTAAAAAAAGGGGCACATTTGATGCACCCCTTTGAAGTTCGGATGTTTTGCTGCGGCCAAACATTTAAAACATGCTTGTTTTGCCTAGACAAAACACCCGAAAGAGAACGCGTTAGTTCCTGTCGCCGGCAATTGGCGTTAACAGGTACGGAAAGGTAGTAGCAAACTGAGTTGCGTTGACTTCTACACCATCGTTCAACGGCAATTGCCCGCTCGGCGCTTGTGCTGGCGGCAACAACACACCCATCATGACGCGTAACAAAATATCCACCACATCATCACCGGGCCTGCGACCGTTCGGAAAGCCAGCGGAGTCACCGGCGATAACGCCCAAGCTATTTTGCGCAGCCGGTGCAGCGACCGCAGTACTGGTATTCAGACGCAACATTTCCGATGCAACGACATTGGGCGGTTGATTTAGCCCAGGAATGCCAGTCAATGTCGCGGCCACTAAGTCAGTACGGGGAAACACGTTTGGTGCTTGCGCGCCGACCGCAGAAAATAAAATTTCAATCAGTTCGGGCAAGGTCGGGTTGGTCACATAAGTTGCAAATTGCCCGTCATTGCGCGGTTCCGATCCGCTAAAGCGATCCTTGTCGCCCAGGCCAATAACCAGTTCGTTGATCAATGGAATAGACAAGCGCGAAAGCTGCACGTAAGCACCGCCATCAACTGCACTGGCAGCGCCAGCGCTGTTTGGTACGGTAGAAGTGCCGCCGGGAGCGGCATTCAATACGCGCGAACGACGCAGGCTCGCCGTGGTCCACGCGCCAACAATGGGTTGCGTGGGGGCAATGCAGCTGATCGGCAGTTCTAATGCAATGCTGGTGATATTGGTGGGGCCCACATCGTCGCGCGCTTGAATACTATTACGCGCGCCCAATGGATTGAGATTAATCAAATCAAATAGTTCTCCCAGCGGCGTTAAAAAACCATCTTTACGCTGCCCGACGAAGACTCGCCCAGCCTCGACACAACCGGGAATGGTAATTGGAAAAACGTGGCTGTCGGCGTATGCGGCATAGTTGGTAAAGGTTTTCGATCCGATATTGTCTAGCGGTTTGCGAAACACCGTTGGCAACGAGTTTGCGGAACCGGTTGCAAGCACCGGTGCGGTGGCGCGCCTGGGCCCACGAATCACGCCAACCGTATAAGTTTCAATTAGGTTCTTAACCGCATCATTAGCTCCAGGGGTAGTGCCAGTGATTTGCCCGACTTGCAATAGCGGAACCGGAACCGCAGTACCACCGGCGTCCAAGGTCAAGTTTTTGAAGGTATTATTAAATTTAAATTGAAAGGTCAAATCTTCAACGGCGTTGCCGTCGGTGTCGAAATGGATTTCATAAATGGCCTCGGGATCTAAATAAAAATAATTTGGACCACCGTAAGGTGCTTGCAATGGCTGATAGTTCGCCAATACCGTGACAAAGTTGGATCGGCCTGGTTCGTAGCTGCGAAATAGATAGACGTCAGTTGAATCTATTTTCGGGTGTTCGGTAATGAAAGGCGCTTCGCGGTGGCTAGAAGCGATCGCAGAGGCGCTGAAACATAGGCTCACTGCGGCAGCAAGTAAGGTGGTTTTCGCCGCTGTTTTTGCGTTGGTACTTAAATTGATAGGCATTTTCATGTCGTGCTCCTGAAAAAATAATGGGTGTATTTACAGATGTGTTTGCTTAGCGCAAACAGAACCTTCAAAGAAACTTGTTCGAAGGCATTTAGGCTATTCAAAGCCATTGGCAAAAATTACATCTGAAGCGATGATGCGCACCGTCAGTGCGACTGGCGGCCCGGACGGCGGCTGTAGGTTGATAGTGAAGGTTTCTTCTGGCTCATCGAGCCCGTCCAAAAGCACCGGAATAGTGATCGTGGCGCTGGCATCATCGGCACCAAAAAATACTGTGCCGCTGCTGGCGGTGTAGTCCAAGGGTGCTATTGCGGTGCCATCGCTAGTGCTGTAGCTCACCAACATCGCGCCACCGCCAGAACGAGTAATTGTGATCACCGCAGGTGTGGCGCTTTCCATCACGGTCACACTGTTTGTGTCGAAACCAAAGCTGTCGAAAAAGCCGAAACTGGCGTTGGACTGCGTCACGACTAAGGAATCTACGTCTTGTCCTGCGGTCGCAATATTGCCCAGGGCGGTCGCTACGCCCGTTTTGAGTGCGATTCGATACAATTGCGGCTCGCCTGCGGTTGGGCTTGATGTGAAATACCCGGCACCGGCCATCACTGGCGTGTTCGCTGCAGAAGTAAAAACGCCGGGCGCAATATCAAAGCCCACACCGCCACCGAAATCGAGCGTTTGCCCGCCGAGCTTGACGTCTAAGCCTAGCGTCTGCATGCCGCTGTTCGGCGGGTTTTGCACGTACAGCTTGCTGCTCAATTGATCCAGTGTGTATTGCGTGGTGGCAACTGGTGCGTTGACGTTGTTAGTGTAGGCAGTAGCTCCTAATTGCGTAGCCAAGGGGCCGGTTATGTTGCCATCGGGATTAACGCCAGCGGCGTTGGTATCGCCATCCACCGCCGCACCTGTGTCGGGATTGATACGAAAATTATTTCCGCCTGCATCGACAATCCGCACCCGATCTTCGACTGGATTAAAGTCCATGCCGATGGAGACATCAGTTAGATCCACGACTTGACCGGTCGCATCAACAAAAGCAATTCGGCCGGTTGCCCCAATCGGTGTGACAACAGCGGTTGTCCCAGCACTTTGCGGCTCCAAACGATACAGTGTGCCGCGATCTAGCAGCGCGTCAATGCCCAGCGCGTACACTTGACCGGTGCGTGGTCGCAAATCCATGCCGACCAAGCGCTCGCCCAAGGCAACGCCACTAACCACTGAAAGTGCGGTGGTGCCCGGCGTGTCAAGATTGAAACGCGCCAGCTGCAAGCCGTTATTGGATAGAGTTAGCGCGGTGGCGCGCGTGCTGCTGACAACCGCTAAGTCAATGACGTTTAAGCCACCCAAGTTAGTGCCGCGCGCAGTCGCAACGCCAGTGGCCAGATTGATGCGATACAATCTTGAAATGCCGCCGCTAATCAACACGGCAGCCGCATCACCCGCAGCACCGGCACCGGAGCTGGCGGCATTAATACCCGCTTGAATATCCAAGCCGCCGTCGCTGGCAAAATCAAACGGCACACCGCCGACGGTAATTGTTAGTGGGCTAACGAGTGTTCCGGCGTTGGGCGGATTCTGTATGTAGAGTTGATTGGTGATGTGATCTAGCGTGTATTGGGTAGTGATGCTGGTGTTAATTTCATTGTTGGTGTAGGCGGTCCCCATCGCTTGCGCGTTGGCGCCACCGACATTCAAGCGTGCATCTGGATTTACCCCAGCCACCGAGCCTGCGGCACCGCCGAAGTTGCCATCCAGTAACAGGCCGTCATTCGGGTTCATGCGAAAGTTCATGCCGTTGGTGGTCACCACGCGTAGCCGGTCTACACTGGGGTTGAAGTCGATATCAAAAGCGTTTGCCAAAATAAGCAGGGGCAAACCCGCAGCGTCACTAAAACTTTGGGCACTACCAAGCGCAACAGCGGACGCCGTGCCTGAGTTCATCTGCAAAATATAAAGCTGTACCGTGCCGGTTTTGGGATTCTGGCCCAAGCCGTACAGCCGCCCGGTTTGCGGGCGCACATCAATGGCGACGAGTCGATCGCCAACGTTTAAACCACTGACTGGTACGGCTGCAGTCGGCGTGCTGGTTCGGCTTTCTAAAACTTGCGCTAAGCTGGAATCGGCGGTGAGCAAATAGTAACTTTGCTCAGCATTTTGCGCCGACGCGAAAGGCGCTAAGGCAGCGCCAGCCAAGGCCAGCGCAACGGCGCGGGCAAGGGGGGTATAGATTTTTTTGGGTTTAGACATGATTGATCCAAAGCTGGAATAAAAAGGGCGATTTAGGGCGTGCTTATTGCCGCCGAGGCTGGTGTTTTGGGCGTCGAATCAAGCACGGTGAAACTGGCGAATTGGCTTTCCCATTCCAACGCGGGCAGTGTTGACTCTTTGATATCTATGCTGTGCACCAGATAACCCGAGGCAGATTTAAGGCGAAAGTGGGTGCAGCCCGAGCGGTCGGCGCGTGCAAACGTTTTTTGACCATCGGCAGTAATCATGCCGATGTAGGCTTGTGCACGCGCAACCCCATTGACATAGGCGCATATGCCTAGTGTGTCGCCCGCCTGCAACTGGCTGGGATCACTGCTTGGAACCAGTTCGTATGGCAGGTTCATCGGTGCAAGCAGGGCTCTTGGAGCGTCTGCTGTGCCAACACGGATCCAAATTTTTGCGCTTTTGCTGTAGCGCTCGCGCCATTGGCCTTGCGCTTTATAGCGCCGACTAATCGCCAGTGCGCCGCCTAGGTCATGCACATAAATTGCTACGTTCGCAGCATCGAGTTCGACTAACGCCGGCTTGAGCTGCACCAAGGCCAGCACGGCGCTGTCTGAGTTCGTTTGTGCCTTGAACAACAGCGCCTGTGTTGCGGCGTCGTGGGTTAATAACGCGGTCGCAGAGTCACCCGAGATCACACTGGCACGCAGTAAATTGGCTGGGTTATTGCCTAGGCCAAGTTTTGGAAATGCATTGCCTGTGGTCAGCGCCAAGTTCAGCTCGGAATTCACGCCGTTATGTTTTACGCTGCCCAACAACCACGTCGGGTGCGCATAGAGGTCAGCACTTGCCGCACACAACAAAATCAGTGCTTTATAAAGATGCATTCGACTTGCTCCACAGTTAACTTGCTGAGCAATAGCGTGATTGACCGTGGCGGGCGCGCCTAGTCGCCAAAGGTTGCACTCTGTGGCAACCAAAGGTTGGACTCTGTGGCAACCAAAGATTGCACTCTGTGGCAACCAAAGATAGTTTTACATCGCTGATACCCGCCACGCTTGCCAGCAACTCAAAAGATCCGCCTGCGGTGCCGCGCGGAATGCGTGGTGCCATAGATATAACGTGAGCTAGCCGAGCAGCTGAACCCGATAGCACAGTAGTAGCGGGCGTAACATTCGCCGATGGCGATGAGTAAAAGTTGGCATCACGGCTCGCTCGGGGAGGCGTGCCTAAATTAGTCGCGCACGCGGGCAATGCGGGCGAATATCAGCCTAAGTGAGGGCAAGCTTGGTTAAATTACCGGCGCTGCGCCAGCACAACAAGTCTTTGTCTCGCGGCATCAGAACTTAAGGATTGAGCAGACGGGTGTGCAGCGCGTGTATTACTGCCTGCGTTCGCCCACTCACGTGCATCTTGTCAAACATGCGGCTGGAATAGCTTTTTATGGTGCCTGTGGACAGAAAAAGCCTGCGCGCAATCTCTTTGTTGGAACAGCCCTCTGCCATCAATTCCAACAGCTGAAGTTCACGTTGGCTCAACACGCAGTCATTTTTGAGATCAGCCGTTTTACGTTCCGATTTTGGTTCAACCCGTGCGCGCGGGGCAAGCGCCGCGCCGAAATCACCATGTATATACAAAACGCCCTGCGCCAGCGCAATGATCGCAGCGATCAGCTGTCCACCATCACTATCCTTAGGCAAATAGCCGCGCGCACCCGCATCAATCAGCTCAAACAGCTGACATTCACCCAGTCCGCTGGTCAAGATCAGCACCGCAGGTTGCGTATAGCCTGAAACGGGTGCTTGTAGTTGCTGCAAACGTTCGTACACGCCTAAACCCGGCATTGACAAGGCCATTACAACCACATCAGGCCGATAAGTTTCTACACTGCCCACACATTGATCGCCATGACTCAGTTTGCCGACAATACTAAGCCGCGCGTGCTGCGCCAAATAATAGTCTAGGCTGTCCAGCAGTACCACGTAGTCGTGAACTAACAAAACTCGAATTGGCGCGGTTTCGGCGACGGCGGGTGCTTCTGATCCCTCGCTGAGCGCTTGCGCATCCATGGGCGCATATTGTTTGGAAGCAAGGTCTTCAGGATTGTCTGCCATGTCGCCTGCTCGGCCAAACGTCTGTTTGCCCGTAATTGGTAGCGATTGATTGTTCAAACTATTGACTGAAAACGGCCATTCGGAATATGCGACGCCGCCGCGGCATAGGGCGGTTGAGCTACAAGATTGCAAGTTTTGGTTATATCGATTCGTGAAATGCACTGTGCTTGCCCCTATGGCTGCGGTGTCGGCAGATACTGGCATTTGAGGTGCAGGAGTTACGTTCGATGGCGTACCAATTAGGCGATGGGAACGAGCTGTTTCGTTCATGTATCCGCTGTGCGGTCGCCACAAGAGCGTAGCAAGGCAAAACTCAGGCAAGCTGGGGTATGTACGCTACACTTTGCGCCTCTTTTTTGATTGCCCGAAGGAAACGCGATGACGCACCCGATTTTGCAAAAACTTGGTCTGAGCACGAATGCAGCAGGCTCGTATTTAGGGCAAGGCGAATGGTCGCAAGCCGGAGTGGGTAGTTTTGCCAGCCACATTCCGGCCACTGGCGCAGTATTGGGCGAAGTGAGTTCGGCGACCGCAGCGGAATACGAAACCATTATCACGCGTGCGCAAGCGGCATTTTTGGCGTGGCGGCAAATTCCTGCGCCCAAGCGCGGTGAGGCGATCCGCCTTTGCGGCGAAGCTTTACGTAAGCATAAAGACGCGCTTGGTTCTCTAGTTAGTTTGGAAATGGGCAAGATCAAGCCTGAAGGTGATGGCGAAGTGCAGGAAATGATCGACATCGCCGACTTCGCGGTCGGCCAAGCGCGCATGCTGTACGGGATGACCATGCACTCAGAGCGCCCGGAACACCGCATGTATGAGCAATGGCATCCGCTCGGTCTGGTCGGCATTATTTCTGCGTTCAATTTTCCGGTCGCGGTGTGGGCGTGGAATGCATTTTTGGCGGCTATTTGCGGCAATATCTCGATCTGGAAGCCCAGCCCAAAAACCCCGTATTGCGCCATTGCCTCGCAGCGAATCTGCAATGAAGCCTTGAAAGATGCAGGTTTCCCAGAAATCTTTTTTATGTTTAACGATGGTAGCAACGCGCTGGCGCAACAGTTTGTCGATGACCGTCGCATTGCCCTGGTGAGCTTTACTGGCTCGACCGAAATTGGTCGTGCGGTTGGACAAAGTGTTGCCGCACGCATGGGCAAAAGCTTGCTGGAACTGGGCGGCAACAACTGCATTATCGTCAGCGATCAAGCCGACTTAGCGATTGCAGTGCCGGGCATTGTGTTTGGCGCTGTTGGAACCGCCGGGCAACGCTGCACCACCACGCGGCGTTTAATCGTGCAGGAGAAAATTGCGGATGAATTGTGTGCGACCTTGGTGAAGGCGTATGCGCAAGTCGAAAAGCGCGTTGGCGACCCGATCGAAGCCAGCACCTTGCTCGGCCCGCTCGTTGATGAGCCATCGGCAAAGCGTTTCGATACAGCCGTGGCGGCCGCGAAAGATCAGGGCGGTCAGCTCTTGTGCGGCGGTGGCCGTATCGAACGCCCAGGCAGTTACGTGCAGCCGACCATTTTCCGCATGCCCGCACAAACGGCGGTTGTGCGCCATGAAACCTTCGTACCGATTTTGTACGTAATGACTTACAAGACTTTGGACGAGGCAATCGCTTTGCAAAACGATGTGCCGCAGGGTTTGTCCAGTTCGATCTTTACCTTAAATATGCGCGAAGCCGAGCAGTTTTTGTCGGCGTCTGGCTCTGATTGCGGTATCGCCAACGTCAATATTGGCACCTCAGGTGCGGAAATCGGTGGCGCATTTGGCGGCGAAAAAGAAACCGGCGGTGGTCGCGAATCCGGCTCGACCAGCTGGCAGGCGTATATGCGTCGCCAAACCAACACCATCAACTATTCGACCACATTGCCGCTAGCACAGGGCATTAAGTTCGATTTCTAGTCGCAGTTTGCGCGTTTCGGTGATTAACTAGTCATTGACTGGGGCGAAACTGAAATGAGCGAAAAGCGCGTACTGATTGTTGAAGACGAAGCCAAAATAGCGGCAGTGCTGCGCGACTATTTAGTCAGCGATGGTTGCAGCGTCGAGATCATCAGTGAAGGCAGCGGTGTGGTTGAGTTTGTCCGCACCGCAGCACTAGATTTGGTGTTGCTAGACTGGATGCTGCCTGGAAAAGATGGCGTTAGCATTTGCCGCGAAATTCGCGCGTTCTCAACGGTTCCGATCATCATCGTCACCGCCCGGGTGGAGGAAATTGATCGCCTGATGGGGCTGGAATTGGGTGCCGATGACTACATCTGCAAACCGTTTAGCCCGAGAGAAGTTCTGGCGCGCGTGCGTGCGCTGTTGCGACGGGCAAACTGGCGCGATGCCCCGGCCGAGGCTGAAGCGCAATCCTTAGTTTTAGACGAGGCAAATTATGAAGCGCGTCTGGTAGGTAAAGTTTTGCCGTTGACACCGGTTGAATTTCGCCTATTAGCGACGCTTTATGCACATCCAGGCCGCGTGTATTCGCGCTCCCAGCTGCAGGCGCAATGCTATTTGGACCATCGCATCGTCAGTGATCGCACGGTCGATAGCCATATCAAGAATTTACGGCGCAAGTTTGAAGAATTGAGCCCCGGTAGTGACCCGGTTCGTTCTATTTATGGTGTGGGCTATAAATACGAAATTCCCCTGCCGCTTTAGCGCAAAAATTCCCAATGTGTGCGGGATTTATCCTCAGTTCCTGCACATTTGCGCGTGAAAATCATGCTCGCAAAAGCGAAAGCTGCGCTAAACCTGCCCACCAGAAAGGTACTGATATGCTCAAACTACTGCATCAATTAGCGATTGCTTCCTGTTTAACCCTGACGAGTGTCGCTTTTGCACAACAGCCACCGCCCCCGCCGCCACCCCCGCCACCCTTAGGCGCGCCGCCGGTTCCCGCTGGAAACCCTTTGACCACCGCCAAGATTAATTTGGGTAAGGCGTTGTTTTGGGAAGAACAATTGTCCGTCACCGGCACCGTTGCCTGCGGCAGCTGCCATCGGCCAAGCTCTGCGGGCACCGACCCGCGCACCAGTATTCATATTGCTTTGAACAGCCTTGCCAGCACCCACCCTGGGCCAGACGGCATTTTTGGCAATAGCGACGACATTAAAGCCTCGGCTGGCGTGCCCGCGCATAGTGCGGATGGCATGTACCAGCCCAGTGCGCGTTTTGGTTTTGCGCCGCAGGTCGGTGCGCGCAAATCGCCATCGGCGATTAACTCCGCCTACTCGCCGCAGGTGCTATTTTGGGATGGTCGTGCTGGCTCGGCGTTCACCGATCCAGTCACAGGCTTAGTGCTTATTCAACAGGGTGGCGCGCTAGAAAATCAAGTGCTAGGACCCTTGTTGGACACCAGTGAAATGTCCTATGCAGGTGCGGTTGTAAGCGACATTCCCGCGCGCTTAAGTCAAGTACAGCCGCTGGCATTGGCAAGCGCGGTCCCAACGGATTTGACCGCATGGGTCAATGGGCGCGACTACGCCGCACTGTTTAGCGAGGCCTTTGGCTCACCCGGCGTCACGCCAGCGCGGATTGCATTGGCCATTGCAAGCTACGAACGCACGCTCACCGCGAACCAAACGCCGTTTGATAGCTTTAATGGTGGCAACACCAACGCACTAACCGCGCAAGAACAGCGCGGTCTCGGCGTGTTCCGAGGCAATGACTGCGCGGTGTGTCATGCCGGTGCCCTGCTCAGCGACAATAGTTTTCGCTACATCGGTATACGCCCAGCAGTTGAGGATTTAGGGCGCTTCAACCAAACCGCGAACCCGCAAAATCGTGGTCAATTTAAGGTTCCTAGCCTGCGTAATATCGAGTTGCGATCCCCCTTCATGCACAATGGGCGCTTCAACACGCTTGAGGAGGTTGTGGAGTTTTACAACCGGGGTGGGGATTTCAATGAGCCCAACAAAGATCCGAATGTGCGGCCGCGAAACCTGAGTGCCGCTCAAAAAGCCGACTTGGTCGCCTTCCTAAAACGCCCCCTGACTGACCCCCGCGTGGCCCCAGAATTAGCACCTTTTGATCGGCCAACTTTGTACAGCGAATCCAACCATGTGCCGGTTATCCAAGGTTCGGGCGTAGCCGGCAGCGCAGGGATTGTGCCGAATATAATGGCGATAGAGCCACCGCTGCTGGGGAACAGGAATTTCACTGTGCAGGTTTCGCGTGGCCTTAGCAGCGCAGTGGCGACACTAGTCGTGGGCGATAGTGACCCGGGCGTGCCAAGCACCGCGACGGTTCCGCTTGGAAGCTTCGCCAGTATAGTGGCCAGTCTGAATGCCAGTGGTGATGCCTCAATGCAGCTGAGTTTGCCGGATGCACAAGCGCAGGTAGGGCGCACGCTGTATGGTCGAATTTATGTTGCTGATCCAGCGGCTGTTAACGGCTTTGCAGTTACTTCGGCATTTAAGATCACCCTCTTCGGCACAAGTGATGTACTGATGCAAGTTGGATTTGAATAATTCCGCTTGAAACGGGTCGCACCTGCCCGCAACTCACAACTATCGAAAGCTAAATTAACCGACAGTTTAAGGAGTTTGCAATGGAGCAATACCACGGAACCACCATCGTTTCAGTGCGCCGCGGTCGAAACGTGGTGATCGGCGGGGATGGGCAAGTCACGCTAGGCCACACGATTGTGAAAGGCAATGCGAAGAAAATTCGGCGCTTGTGGAAAGGTGAAGTGCTGGCGGGCTTCGCCGGCGCGACCGCCGATGC
>JAYUUS010000062.1:0-2002 GCA_043754435.1 Rhodanobacteraceae bacterium | reverse complement strand
CCGGAGCTTTCCAGCATGATTCCGGCCGTGCGCGGCTTTAATGTGATCGCCACCGCGAACAACCGGGATCGCGGCGTTAACGAGCTATCCAGCGCACTTTTGCGCCGCTTTAATACCGTTATTTTACCTACGCCCGCCAGCTTGGAAGAAGAGATTGCCATTGTTGAGCAGCGCGTTGCGGAACAATCAATCGCGCTCAAATTGCCGGAAGTCAAAGGTGGTGTGGCAGCAGAAATTCGCCGCGTAGTGCAAGTGTTTCGCGAACTGCGCATGGGTGCTACCGCTGAAGGCAATAAGATTAAGTCGCCTAGTGGCACGCTTTCCACCGCTGAAGCCATTAGCGTGATGAATCATGCGCTTGCGCTCTGTGCCTATTACGGCGATGGCAGCCTGCGCGCCAGCGATCTCGCCGCCGGACTAATGGGTGCGGTGGTGAAAGACCCGGTGCAGGATCAAGCGGTGTTTGCCGAATATCTAAAAACCGTGGTGCGCGAGCGCGAAGGTTGGAAGGATTTGTATCGTGCCGTCAATGAGCTGCTTTAATTCCAATTCTAAATCATTTGGCTAACTTCGTTGCCTCGCTCCGGTCTCCTAGACGCACATTTAGTGCGCCGTCGTCGATCCTCACATCGGCGCCTTGTTATCCTTCTGATTTAGAACCGGAATAAGCTAACCTTGCGAATAAACATTCAATGACCCGCGTTTTCGGCATTCGCCACCACGGCCCTGGCTCCGCGCTCAGTTTGCGCGCGGCCCTGCACGAGTACGCACCCGATTGCGTGCTGATCGAAGGCCCGCCTGAGGCGGATGCTTTGTTGCCGTTGATTAGCGACGTCGCCTATCAGCCGCCGCTGGCGCTTTTGCTCTCGCGCACGGATAATCCCAGCGAGGCGATGTTTTACCCGTTCGCCGAGTTTTCACCGGAGTGGAACGCAATCCAATATGCGTTGGCGCACGCCGTGCCGGTGAGGTTTTGCGATTGGCCTGCGGCGGCAGCGTTGGCTTATCGCGCTGGAAAGGGTAAGTCAGAGGCAACAGATGCGGACGCTCTTGATGAGGTCGATGCAGAACAAGAAGAATCCGAGCTGCGATTAGACCCGATTGCGCAATTAGCCAAAGCCGCTGGCGAGTCGGACCCAGAAGTCTGGTGGGATTCTTTGATCGAGCAACAGGCCAATGACTTAGCCGTATTTGACGCGATTAGCGAAGCGATGGCTGCCGGCCGCACAGCGCACCCAAAAATAGATGCACGCAATGATTTGCGCGAAGCCTGGATGCGCCAAGCCGTGCGCGATGCGGTGAAATCGGGTGCGCAAAAAATTGCCGTGGTGTGCGGTGCCTTTCATGCGCCTGCACTGATTCAGGTCGTCAGCGCCAAGACCGATGCGCCGCTGCTGGCGCAAGTGAAAACATTAGCGAAATCTATTAAGTTAGACGTGGCTTGGGTGCCGTGGAGCCAGTCGCGCTTGAGCCTAGCCAGCGCGTATGGCGCAGGCATGCCCGCACCGGCTTGGTATGCGGATATTTTTAGCGCGCTCGAACGTGCGCTTGTGCGGTTTCTGGCGCGCGCGGCGGCGTGTTTGCGCGGCGCTGATTTGGACGCATCGAGCGCCAGCGTGATTGAAGCGGTGCGGTTGAGCGAAACGCTCAGTGCAATGCGCGGGCGCTGTTTGCCGGGTCGCGAGAGCTTTGCGGCCATGACGTGGTGGGCGGTCCCGGCCTATTGCGCGATCTGGCTCCTCGTCCTCGTGCTCCGCGCCGTGCGCTGGTACTGGCTCCTCCAGCCGATTCATCCAGTGTCGATGCGACGCGTGCTCACCGCGTCATTCGTCGGCTACGGCGCGCTGATCTTGCTCCCCTTTCGCATGGGCGAGCTCGTCCGCGGGGCGATGATCCACGAGAACGGCAAGGTCTCGATCTGGGCCGCGACAGGCAGCGCGGCCGCCGAGCGGGTCCTCGACGGGCTCTACCTCAGCATCCTGCTCTTCGCGGCGCTGCGGCT
>JAYUUS010000061.1:0-2008 GCA_043754435.1 Rhodanobacteraceae bacterium | reverse complement strand
CAGTTCGTAGGCCATTTGGCTCTTGTGTGTTCTGGTGGGGGTGGGCTTGCGATGTTCAGGCTGGTGATGCTGACGCCATCCAGTAGGCCCGCGGTGCGTCCGTCATAGCCCCAGCGGTGGGCGTAGTAGCTTTCCGCTGCGACAGCGGCAGCGACGATCAGCCATGGGAGGTAGTCGAGCATCGCGGGTCTGTCAGCTTGGGGTGATTTCGGCGGTTGAAGCCGAACTTCGGGCGGCCATCAGCGCATCAAGCTCAGCCGTGGCTGCCGCATGCTGCATCTGCAACATCTGCGATTGACATTCAGCCAGCGCCATTTTAAGACGCAGATTTTCCGCGCGCAGGTTGTATTCAGTTTCGCTCATATTGCCCTCGCCATCAGTTTGTAAGCTACGCCGCCGATATTTACGGTAACCGACGTATCCATGACAAGCCCCGCCTCCGTTGTAACAACCGATTGCGTAATCACGCCTTCCCGAACCGCCCCGGCGCGCGTGAAGAAAAGGTTCGTGCCGTTGTATTCAAACGCGCCATTCTCGGCAGTCGTCAAACTCACGCCACTGGTGAGCTTGAAAGGGGCTGTTCCGGCTGTTGCTGTGCCGGCCTTGATGTGGAGCATTGCCGACTGCGCCGAGTGGCCGACTCCAATTTGATTGGATGCGTTTGCATTCAATATGGTTGTGAACGCCTCGCTGCGGAAATTAAACCCGGGTGCGGCACAATCAAATATCATAGTGCCGCCTTGGCCATTTATACTGATGGCAAAGCTTCCGCCGAACCCCATTGTCAGCGCTGCCGTTTTCGCCCCATTATTGGCCTTTAGTTGCAAGGCGGCCGTTCCGTTCGCGGCGGTATTCGTGATGATGCAGAGATTTTGAACTGGCGCCGATATGCCAATAGCCGTATTCAGCGCGCTGCCGGCGCTATTGATAACAAGCCAATTTATCGTACTTGCCGCGTTTGAAATAACAAACGGGGAGGCTGCGTCACTTGCAATCTGCGCTGCGCTGTATATCGCCAAAGTTGCCGCAGGCAGGAATACAGCGGCCCCATTAGCGTGCGCTGACGCCACTGTATTTGACTGCCCACGGGTTACCGTCAGGTTCACAGTTCCGCCGCCGGCGGTGACGAGCATCGTTTCCGATGTATTTGAACCTTCCGCTTGCACCGTGACAAGTTGCCCATTGGCGACCGCCCGAGCTTTTGCCAATACCAGCGTGGTCGCAACGCTAGTGATAGCGCCGACAAGTACAGTTTCGCCGTCCAAATATAGCCCGTTTACCCTGGTATTCGCCGCTAGATCAGTAATTTGTACAGTTGAGCCTGATATCGCTGTGCTGATGAATTCGCCGTCCCATGCGCCGATAAACGCGAACGGCCGGCGCGCCCTGCCATCCACTGAAACATGGTTCCAGTGCATTTCCGTGACCTTCATAGAGGCCAAGGCCGAATTGTTCAACTGGTATGCTGCTTCAAGCTGCAAAAACTGCGCCGGGAATGCCGTGTCTACCCTCGCGCTCCCCGTGTAGTTGTAGCCGATATTCATAACGAAATCGGTGTACGTGAATGGCGTGAAGAATTGCCCCTCGCGCCACTGCTGAGAATAGCCGGGTGACGCAGCATTCAGCGTGCTGGCTGTTTTCCACAGCGTGCCGCCACCTCCTGCGCCGTCCATGGTTTTAACCAAACTGGCCGAGGCAAAGTCATGCGTCAGTGTGGCTGTGCCGCCGAATGCGCCCGCGTTGTTGATTTGCAGTTGTGTGGTGCTGCCGCCAGGTGAGCCCCCACCGCCGCCGCCGCCAAGTGCAATATCCGCCCCGCCAGCAGGATCACGCAGCGCCGTTTTACCGGCGTTCAGCACGGCAACGGTACTGCCGGCTTGTGACAGCGGGGCGGCACCCAGCGCCGCTGCTTGTGCGGCGGTGAGCGCCCGCACCGGATTGCTGTGCGTCTCGCCTGGCTCTGCGCGCTGCATTGCCGGCGGATAGATCGTGCCCAACTCAACAAAAT
>JAYUUS010000060.1:0-5924 GCA_043754435.1 Rhodanobacteraceae bacterium | reverse complement strand
GCAGTAACGATAATTTCGCTACGACGCCGTTAAATGACGTGCTGACTTGGCGCGCGGGCAATATGTCATGGATCGCCAACACTGCAACGCTCAACTACGCAAAATACCGCCTTGCGATCACCGGCGGAAGCGGCTCAATCGGCTGGATTTATGCGGGCACGCCGTGTGCGCCATTGCTCCGCGCCGGGGTACTTGAATTGGGTAATTTGGGCAAGTCTTACCGCCTGCCAACTGCTCGCAATTCGCGCGCGCTTGGCGTCGAAATAACGCACGAAGCGCTGGGCAAATCAGAGCTCAATTTGCTGATGGATTCGCTGGCGCACGCGTCCGAATTTGACGGTGGGAAGCTCGGATTGCTGCCCAACGACCTCGAGCCAGACGAGCTAATTCTCGCGCGCATACGTGGTGATGAAATCGACGTGACCGACGCGGCGCGGAATTTTCAGCCTCGCGATGTTGCGCACCGATTGCATACGGTTAAATTGGTTTTTGAGCCTGCTTAGACAAAAAATCCCTTAGGATTTCCACTGATTTAGCGCCAATATTTGGCATATCTCGAATTTCGCCGGATTTAACCGCATCATTCAATTCAACCAAGGTGGTGATTTTTAGTTCGGCAAGAACGTTCACGAGCTTGCGGTTTAGCCCTTCAAATCCAGCCGTAGGCGCAACAATTTGCTTGTGTAAAATCTGCCTAACGCGCGTGCTTGAAACCCCAATGTTTTGCGCAATTTCCGCATAGGTTTTGCCCGCTGATCTTTCACTTAAAACAATTTCTATACGCGCCTTATTGTCCATAAATTCCCATGATCAGCCTAATAATCCACACAAACCCGATTCGCCAAATCGGCGAAAATCCCGCATTCGACCCAGCGCAGCCACGGCACAAAACCCAGGTGACGACAGGCCCGCTACGCTCAACAATCGGCGGCGAAAATGATAACATGACGGTCAGTTTCGCGGCTGGCGATCAGCTGCAAACAGCGATTCTTGAGGCAAATGAAAAAAGGCTACAGGTGTTTAACGACGGTGAAATTGAGTTCGACGGCACGATAAATTCAGTGGTTTTCGGTGATGGTTTTGTGCAAATTTCGGGGGCAGCGTGATGCCCTGGTCTGACCCAATCCAGCTGCGCAAATCAAGCGCCTTAGGATCATTCGCCACTGACGCCTATTTGCCAATTCGCTACGGGCGCACCGCTGGTCAATGCGCTCGCATGAATGCGCGCGGCACCCGTTGGCTGTGGGCCGATCATGCGGTCGACGGCGTGGACAGCGTGCGACTTGACGGGCTAAAAATTACCGGTTGGGTATGGGCAAACGAGATCGACGCCAGCGGTCGCGCCATCGCCGTTATCACGCTGACGGAAGCGGCGGATGCCAGCGCCACGCTTTTCGCCATTGGTCGAGGTAAATCCATGGCTAACCCCGCCGACGTGGCTTGCGACGCCCTTGGTCTATCCGCATCCGCAATGCCCGAATTCCGCGCCGCGTGCACCGTGGCTGGCTACATCGCCGGGGGCAGCATCACAGAGCCGGTTACACGTCAGACGCTCGCTAGATCAATAGCCGCGAGCTTTGGCGCCACATTCACGCCGCAACGGCTCATATTTTTCCCGGCGCTGACCGATGCCTTGCAAATTGACGTTGCCGCGATTCAAACCAGCGGC
Organism: Rhodanobacteraceae bacterium; assembly: GCA_043754435.1. Lineage (GTDB taxonomy): Bacteria > Pseudomonadota > Gammaproteobacteria > Xanthomonadales > SZUA-5 > JANNYA01. Next base: position 4,255 of record JAYUUS010000060.1, on the reverse strand, counting down.
AAGCCAGCGGGCGAGATCCTGGCGCTATTCGACTATGCCGACGGCGAGCATCAGCAATCCGTCACGCTACGCGCGCGCGCAGGCGAACAGCAAGAGGTTACGCTCGCATGGGTGCAATCGCAGCGGGTAGCGATTGCGGCGGCCACAGCGCTTGCCATTGAGCGCAGCGGCCAACTGTGGTCATTCGACTTTGCCAAAAAATCGAGCGAGCGAATCTCGGCCGGGGCGGCTGTGAAATTTACGCTGCACCCATTCGGCGCGCGATCGGCAATCGTCACGCAATCCGCCTACGATTTCGGCGTTACCACCGGCACCGCAGAATTCCGCATGCCTGGCGCTACGACCGCCACGCTTGTGCATCAATCGGCGCGATTTAGCGCAGATTCGGCGAGCACCGCTACAATTACCCGTGTTGGCGATTCGGTCGAATTGCTAGTCCTGGATGATACCGACGTGCCGCTCAGCAATGCCAAGTGCACGCTTGACGCCCGCATGACACGCTACACGGACGCAGGCGGCAAAGTGCTATTCCCGGCATTCGCGGTTGACGATGGCTTGCCACATTCGGTGCTTGTTGAGCAAACCGGACGGCCTTCGTTTACGATTTCACTATGAGAAAAATCACGGTCAAAATTCCGCGTCTGCCAGTGGTCGCGCCGCAAGCCGCTGCGCAAGATCCAACGTTTGGGCCGCTGGGATGGGAGTGGGCAAGCCAAGGCGACGATGGCGACGAGGCAGCGGTATTTGTGCCGTTGCTAGAGCTGTTGCACGTTCGCCGCTACAACTTTGCAGCGGCTACGTGTGCAGGCGCGGTGGCGTGGCGGCTAGACCCGGAGCCGCCTAACTACAGGCTGTATCAAATGACCGGCGCGGCGATTGTGCAAGCGCTTGAGAGTGTCGGCACCGCCAACCTGTACGCGATCAGCGCGGCCGGCGCGGAGCTGGGGCCGATTGTTATTGAGACCGTGGCTTAGACTTAAGCAAAAACAGCTCGAATAAACCCGGGTGCATGCGCCGATCACCTTCCTTTTCCCATTGCTGCCAAGCGCGCAGCGAGCTATAGATAAGCGCAGCGGCGGCGGTTTGCGTTAAGCCAGCAGCTTCGCGGGCTGCGCGGATCGCTGCGGGCGTCGGAGTTGACGCGGGGCCGGATTGGCCACGGTTTGGGTGATTCATGATTAATCCTTTGAAAAAAAACTAAATGATTTTTTGAGCGCGTCAGCGGCCTGCTTGTCTATCTCGCACAGAGTGCAATCAAGCGCTAATTCATGCGCCGCCCAGCCGACCGAGCCGCCGCCCGCAAATGGGTCTAACACGGTTTTGGTGTCAAAATTTCCGAGCAAATCAGTAATTGCGTTTTGATTTTTCGCGTGTGAATGATTGTTTCCCATATCGCGCGGCGCGTTGAAAATCGTCGGCCAATAGTTTGAGTCGTAACTATCCGAGCGTATGCGCATACGTCGCGAAAATATGCCTTTGCCCTTGCGCGCGTAGATTCCAGTTGCGTGGGTGTAGTGCGGCTGATGATCTGATTTTGACTTTTTAGGCACGACTTGATTGAACACAAAATCGAATCCTAAAGTAAATTTTGAGTGCTTAAAAAAGTCAATTGCTTGGTGCATCGAAAGCAACAAAACGGCGTGCTGCACGTTGAGCTTTTCAAGCAAAACCGCAAGGCGCTCGCCCGGTAATTCAAAGGGCGGGTCGGTCATGACGAACGCATGATCGCCAACGATTTCAAACGCGTCTGAGTTAATTATTTTCATATTGCCCTCGCAAATTCTGTAAGCTTGTTGACGTTGTTGACATCCGCCGCTTTGAATCTTTTTAGCCAAAAATCCACTTTTCTGGGCAGCGCCAAAGCCTTAGCGTTTGCGGCTTCAAAGCCGTGGTTTTGCGCGTAGAATTCAAGCGCCTTTTTTCTGATATTAGTCAGCGCGGAATTGATGGCAGGGTTGTACGGCATACCCACAAAATCAAATGAAGGCGGCTCAATCAACGTCGTTCTGATGATTTCCTTTTGCGCTTCTGCCCTTTCAATTTTTGCGACGTGATTAGCTCTTTCGACAAGCAGCAGCTTGCGCTGTTGCCATGTTATTTCGCAGTAGTTGCCGACCATGCCCAGTTGCTTTTCAACGTCTAAAACATCGCCGCAGTGCGGGCAGAACGGGTGCATCGGCTCTATCACGCGACCGCATTCAGTGCATGACAAAGCTGAGTGGGTGCGCGGCGTAAGCAGTTGCCGATCTATTGACCACTCAATTTCGCGATCCGGCAGGCCGTGTTTAAAGCAGTTCCCCGCGTGGTCGATAATGCGCGCAAACTCTTTTCCCGGCCGCAGCGCTCGGCCGCACCATTGCCGAAACGAAACTAACGAATTTGTCGGGCGCGCAATAATCAAAGTCTCAAGCGTCGGTATATCAACGCCCTCGCTGAGCATGTCGCAGACTGTCAAAACCGCAAACCGTTTTTGCGCAAAGTCATCAAGCGTGCGACGCACCGCGCTTTGTCCCATCGTTGATTCAATGCAAGCGGAGCTGACCCCGGATTCGCGAAAGCTTTTGCTTAGCTCTTTCGCGTTTTCGATACGCACGCACATAGCAACAGCTTGCGTTCCCGCTGCTTTTTCTTTGTATTCAGCAATGGGATGGCTGTATTGTTCGCCCTTCTTAATTGCCGTCGCCATAGAGTCTTGCGTGTACTCACCAGTTTGTCCAATGACCAGCTTTTTTGAATCGACAATCGACGCGCCAGCGTAGTAGCGAAAGTCGCACATTGTGCCGCGTGAAATATGATACTTGACACTAGCCGGGCCGACAATTTTAGACGTTAAGAGCCTGCCGAATATGCCTCCGTTGCCTTTTTTGAGTGGCATTCCGTCAAGTCTTGCGGGCGTCGCGGTGAACCCGAAAACGCGCGCGTTTGGGAAAGCTGCGCGAACCCGGCCCCACTTATTCGCAAAAATCGCGTGGTGTGCTTCGTCGATCAAAATTGCGTCAGGCTCTAGCGTCAGCGTGCCGCGCTTTCGATATGACTCTAGCGTGTCAACGCTTGCGGCGTAGTGATCGCCACTGCCTGCAAGCCCGCCAGATTTAATGCCAGCGGCCTTGCGAACGCCGCTTGACGCTATGACCCGGTGTGCAAGGCCGTCTGCGCTTAATTGCCCGCTTAGCTGCATAACAAGTATGTTTCGATGCGCAAGCAAAAGCGCGGAACGAAACCTGCGCGCCATTGCTGTCATGATGCGAGTTTTGCCAGCGCCCGTGTCGAGCTGAATTAGTACATCGTCGCTTGTTTCAAGAGCGGATTCGACAAGCTCGGTTTGATAATCACGCAGCATTATTTGTAGCCCCAGACATCAGTTAGCGCGTTGTGCGCTTCTGCTGCGGCTTTTGCCGCTGGCGCGTCTAGCGCATCTTTTGCAGCGCTGCAGTCTGCAATCAACTTTGCTCTTGCGACTGCAAAAGCGACAAAATCGGATGCAGGTTTGTCGCGGTTTTCGATCCACAGTTTAGACTGTGCAGCAAGCGAGTCAGCGGCGACAATTAAAGCGTCGTCGGGCGTCATTTGACCAAGCTTTTCAGCGCGTATTTTTTCCGCCCATTCTTTTTGCTTGGAAGTCCCGTTCAAAGCTGAGCCGCCAAAAAACCGCGCTGAATCACGCGCGGCTTTTGTTTTTGGATTCATACTGTAAATTCAGTTGAAATTTTAGGCGAATTAGCAGCGAGCTTAATAAATCGCAGGCCCATAACCCAAAAGCACACTTTCCCTTCTTGCAGTGACGTTCCTGCAGATTCCAACAACCAGCGACCTGGGCGCGTTGGCAGTAAGTTTTTTGGGATCAATGACATGACTTCAATTTTTGAATCTTCGGCTGTGCGCGGGCTGCGGATCGGGGTAATTGTTTTAGCGCCACTTAAAGCCGACCATTCAATGCCTTTGCCGTGGAATGTGTGTTCGACGTTGAAAGAAACCGTTTGACCTTTCTTTGTGCCGTATGATTTGAATGTACCTTGTTGATTAGCGAAAGCGCGCATTTGATTTTCCTTGGCCCCTGATCCCGAGGCGCGGTGGGTAGATCGTCTGCCCGTGCTGCTTAATATACGCTAAAAAATACCAATGTCAATAGGGTTTTGTCAAATTGTCAAGGGTTGGTTTGTAAGTTATTTCACCATCGGGATTTACAGCTGCTAGGCATTCGTAGTCGCCATGTGTTGAGCAAATGCCTTTCCTTGCGGCGCGAACCTCCACGCGA
>JAYUUS010000059.1:0-2020 GCA_043754435.1 Rhodanobacteraceae bacterium | reverse complement strand
ATCACAGAAAGCAGGGCAGCATGTGCAGGTCCCTGTGGTGCAGCCCAAGGCTGACACCGCGCCGATCACCGTGTCGGTGTAATCAAAAAAATATTTGCTCATTTTATAAAGTCGCCGAGGAGGTGAAAGAACCTGAACCCGCTTTTATGTTGCGTCTTATTTCGTCCAGCAATAACACCATTTCCGGGTTATTGACTTGCACGCCGTCCGCAATCAGATTAATTAGGGCCAAGATTGCATTCGTGGTCGCTTGCTGCGAGGTATTGTTTGCGCGTAATTCCGCGATAATGGCTTTGGTTTGCGCGACCGAATCGGCGGCGCTATAGGGTCGGTCCACCGTATTGCCGCCGAGCGCATTCAGCTTGTCAAACGTGCTCAAAAAATCATTGTTATAGCCGCCGCCCGAGCCGAATATTTGGCGCGAAAAGCCCAGGAATGTATCGCGCATATTGCCTAGCCCGCCAAACGCCGACACATCACCGCCCTGCGCGCGCGCTATTTGCGCGTTCAGCTGCGATTTCGATTCGTCGTATTTTTGCTGCAGCGTGAACGGTGAAAGCGCGCCGACTTTAGAGCCCTGCAAATAAGCGTTTAGACCATCTTTTGCGGACTGTAATTGCGCAGCCAATTGCGCGGCGGCCGCGCCCGCGGCATTAAATTGCGTCGCCACTGTAGTGATTGGACTAGCGCCGCCACCGCCGCCGCCCATCGTTTGCAGCGATGCAAACAATCGGAACATTTCGGAAATCAGCCGAATGCCCTCGGGGCCAAACGTCGAGGCATAGGCAAGCGTAGAAGCCGGATTCTGCGCGGCGGTCGTAATGTACGCGCGCGTTTCGTCTCGGGTAAATGCCGAGTGCGTGAGCGCTATCCATTGATCGATCACGCCGTCAAGCTGACTATTGGCCAGCGTGCGGGCGTAACCTGGGCCCGCGATGGTGCCGATTGATTGATTAAATGAGGCGACCATCGCCGCCACCGCATCCTGCACAGCTTTAAACGCGGGCGCGGTCTGCGATAACATATTGAACAAATCGCGGCCCGCTTTCGTGCTTACGTCAATGCTGGCGATCAGCGCTTTAAAACCTTCGACGCTATTCGGCAGCTGCACGCCCATCGAGTCAAAAATCTTTTGCAGCGCGGCTTGCGCGTTGCGGACCTTATCATCCCCATTATCAAACACGCCATTTAACGCCGTAAATGCGCCCGTCACGCGAGCATACGTTTGCCCAATCGATTCGCCCTGCGCCTGAAATTCCTGCAACGTATCAATCGTCAGGCCCTTGATCGTAGTCGTGGCTAATGCCGTGAGCACGTCTTGCATTTCCAGCGCGGCGGCCACAAATTTATCAATGTCCGCCACCGTGCCGGTGATAGCATTGCCGCCCATCAAAATATCATGCACCTGCTTGGGCAGGTCGGCTTGCTGCAACCCCGCCAGCATGGCGCGCGCGACGTCCAGCGCCACGTTTTTATCGATGTCCTTATTATCGCGCCCGATTTCGCGGTCGCGACTGTTAAACAACACCTGACCATCGGCCCCAAGCAGCCGCGTGCTGATGCGGTTTTGCGCGGTGCCGCCGGGATCGGTGTCAACGCCCTGCGAAAATGTAAAGCCGCTGCCTTTGCCGCCCAGCTTGCCGATTAATTCAATGTAGCGATTCGCGAACGTCTGCGCGACCGGTTTAAAGGTTTCGTCGAGCGCGTTCGATGTATAGACGCGCTCGAATTGACTGCGCACCTCTTTGCCGTTGGCGTCATATTGGCCGATATAGCCGCCCTCCACTTTTGGCCGGCCGCGGTCTGCGGCAAACGCGCCGATCAGCCCGCCGACAATAGCGCCTACAATAATGCCCACCGGCCCAAACCCGGCACCGGCCGCCGCACCGCCACCAATCGCGCCGCCGATACTGCCGCCCACTCTGCCCGAATTGTTGGGATTTTTTGAAACCGCCGCGCCGATGCCGTAGCCTATCAATGCCCCCGCTGCCGCGCTGCCGGCGACCCCGACCAGACTAGA
>JAYUUS010000058.1:0-2021 GCA_043754435.1 Rhodanobacteraceae bacterium | reverse complement strand
GCGCCGACACCGGCATGAAGCGAAGCACGCTTTATTTAAGGCAGGCACAAGGGCTATTTAGTGGCTCAATTTCGCTCGGAGGCCGTTGCGTGGGCTTTATTCGCTCAGAAGTTGAAGCGATCAATCGCGCCAGAATTACCGGGCTATCAGATGAAAAAATCCGTGCGCTAGTAATTGAACTTCAGGCAAAGCGGGGCAGCGAATGACTAGCTGCCAACCAGGAAAGGGAATTGACCGGACGGCAATCCGATCAACTCTTACACCAATTTTCTCCACCTCTAAGCAAAGAAAAATACAGCCAATGAAAATTAGCATACTCAAATTAACTGTCAATGTCTCTCGCCAGCCTACCCAATGCGCGCGCGTAGTTGCGTGGCGATGCGCTGAAGTTCGCGCACACGCCGATTCACTAGGGGGCTAAAACATGAAAACGAACCTAAGCCCGAGCAATCGGGCAACGGGCGAACATGCCCAAAATCTACCGTCTGTAGCAATTCAAAACGCAATAGCGTGGGGTTCAATGTGAGTATTCCACACGACCGCATCCCGTCTAGCAGCGGGGTTCACGACCAAAACTTAAGCCACAATTTCAGCGCGAACTTTCAGACAATCATCAGCCGCCTAAGCAACGCCAGACGCACGGGCAAGGGTTACATGGCACGCTGCCCGGCGCATCAAGATCGTAGTTCGAGCCTGTCAATTTGCTGCACAAACGACGGTACGATTTTGCTGAAGTGCTTCGCGGGCTGTGGTGCTGGCGAAGTTGTCTCAGCACTAGGGCTAACGCTTGGCGACTTGTTCCCGGTTAAACCCAGGGACTGCACACCGGAGGGCAGAAGCCAGCTTCGCCAATTTGCGCGTGAATCGGATTGGGGCGCGGCGCTTAACGTCCTAGGGTTTGAAGCGGGCGTCATGCTGTTGGCTGGCGCTGACCTATTGGCCGGTAAACACACGGCTGAAAATCAAACCCGGTTAGGGCTGGCGTGTGAGCGGATCACAAGCGCAAGGCAGGTTCTTTTATGAGCCTGACTTTAGACGAACGCCAGGAACTTGATTTAGCCCGCACCCAGGCAGCGGCACAACGTGCGGTTAGCGTTGCCACTAAGCCTAAGCTAGCGGATACCAAACCGGGCGCATGGCCTGAGGCACAACCGCTTCACGCCAAGATCGAACCGCAGCCATACCCGCTAGACGCTCTGCCCGAACACGTCCTAGCGGCGGTGGAGGAAGTGCGGGCATATGTCCAGGCACCGGCGGCAATGGTTGCCACCTGCGCACTATCGGCGCTATCGCTGGCAATTCAGGCACATATTGACGTGCAGCGGGACGAAAGGCTGAGCGGGCCGGTAGGGGTGTTTAGTTTGATTATCGGTGAATCGGGCGAACGAAAATCAACCTGCGACGGTTTCTTTACGACTTCAATTTGTGCCTATGAACAGCGCCAACTAGAGGCCGCAAAACCGCTTATCAAGGACTACAGCGCCGATTTACAAGCATGGGAAGCTAAACAAAGTGGCGTAAAAGACAAAATTCGCCAGCTTGCCAAAGAGGGCAATAAAACGGGCGATCTTGAGCAAACACTTCGTGACCTGGAGCAAGAAAAGCCCGAACCGCTAAGGGTGCCACGTCTAGTCTATGGCGACGCCACACCCGAGGCGTTGTGTTGTGGGTTACTCCGATGGCCTTCAGGTGCCGTGCTTTCGTCTGAGGCGGGTTCTGTGTTGGGCAGTCATGGCATGAAAGCAGATTCTGCTATGAGCAATCTAGCCACGCTAAATCAGCTTTGGGATGGTGCAACACTAAAGGTTGATCGCAAGACTAGCCCAAGTTTTAGCCTACGCGGCGCACGTCTGACAATCGGGTTACAGATTCAGGAAGCGGCATTGCGCACTTTCTTGGATAAGACCGGCGCATTAGCGCGCGGCTCAGGTTTCCTGGCGCGGTTCCTGATTGCATGGCCTGAGTCAACACAAGGCAAGCGTCCATATGCCCAGGCTCCGGCGCATTGGCCGAACCTTGAA
>JAYUUS010000057.1:0-17957 GCA_043754435.1 Rhodanobacteraceae bacterium | reverse complement strand
ACTTGGCGATGTACCAAGCCAAGCATCACGGCCGCAACGCGTGGGCCGGGGTTAATGATGCCATGGGCTTAAGCGCGCACGAGTTTTTGGTGCTGCTCAAAGGCGAAGCGGCGGAGCCGGTGCTACTGTGCTCTTGGCAGAGCGTGAGCGGAAACACCGGAACCAGCTAAGTTCGCAAAAGAACCAGACCGCTCCGGCTGGGTCGACAAGTTGGCGGCGCGGCTGGGTCATTGGCTAAGCTTGGGCATGTACCGAGTTTGTCAAAATAGGCGTGCGCGATTGTGCAAATGCAGCAAAAAAGCAATTTGCCAAAGACTGCGATATGCTCAAGCCCCGCTCACTGCACCGGGCTACGATGGCCAACGCACGCACCCGCTTTGACACGATCTGCGAGTACCTCGCACGCAATCACGACAACGTCGCCATTGCGCGTGTGTATGGTCACCCTTGCGCTATGCAGCATGGCTACGCGTTTGTCGCGATGGTCAACGAAGACATGATGGGCTTTAGGCTACACGGCCGCGTTCGTTTACAGGCGCTAGCGCTGATAGGAGCAAAATTTTGGGACCCCCTGAATCGTACTGACGAACATGGCATGGACTGGGTCAAAGTTCCGAGCGAACACATGCTGCGCTGGGATCGACTGGGCCTGGAAGCATTACGCTGCGCGAAAGAAGGCCCAGCGGCCATGGCACGCATTGCCAGTGCGGTAGCGAATTCACAGGCGGCTGTCAAAGAAGGCCGAACGCTGGCGCAACCGCCCGCCGCACTCAGCCGCTGGAGCCCAAGCTTTATCTTAAACGCGATTAAAAGGGCGGCTGGATTCAGCCTTGAGAAATAGCGCGCAAACTCTTTTTCGCCGCTTCTAGCCCTGGCCTGCCAATCGCCATCACCCCCATCTGCCCTACCGAGAACTCAATCCAGCGGGCGTTTAGCTTGGGCAATACTCGGCGCAGCGCACGCTCGGCTTCCCCTACCTCTAAAATCAGTAAGCCGCGCTCGGTCAAAAAATCTGCCGCGTCGCGCAAAATTTGCAGCGGGTGATCGAGCCCATCTTTGCCACTGGTCAGCCCTAGTTTTGGCTCGTGACTATACTCAGGTGCCATCGCTTGGTATTCGGCGTCGGTGATGTAGGGCGGGTTCGATAAGATCAAATCAAAGCGCCCATGCAGCGCGCTAAACAAATCCGACTGCACCGCACGGCAGCGCGATCCAACCGCATGAAGGGCAATGTTTTCCTCAGCCAACGCCAGTGCCTCAAGCGATATATCCGCCAATATGACCACGGATTGCACAAAGCGTTTGGCAGCGGCAATACCGATACAGCCAGAGCCCGTGCATAAATCCAGAATTTCTGCGGGCGGCGTATCACCAAACCAACTGGCAAAGCCTTCCACAATCAATTCCGCAATCGGCGAGCGCGGCACCAATGCGCGTGCGTCGGTTTTAAATGCTAAGCCTGCGAAATGCGCAACGCCTGTCAAATAAGCCGCTGGCACGCGCTCGTCGATGCGCCGCTGTACCAGCGCCAGCGCGCACTGAACTTCAGACTCCAGCAGCTTAGCGCTCGCCAAATTTGCCGGAAAATCGTGCGGTAAATGCAGCGCGTGAAACACCAGCTCACGCGCTTCATCCAAAGCATTGTCGTGGTGGTGCGCAATCATGATGCCGCTGGCTTTGAGCATGCCCGCCGCGCGTGCAATGGTGCTGAGTAGGTTGCTCATGCAATACAGCTTATTAAAACCGATAGCCAAATGCCGCAAAAAAGCGCTCAGCGAACTCTTCTTTGGTATAGACGTGATTTTGCGGGCCTGCATGCTCGATTTTGATTGTGCCGGCCAGGGAAGCAATGCGCCCGGTAGTCGCAAAATCCATGCCGTGCATCAGGCCATAGATCAAGCCCGCACGATAGGCATCGCCACAGCCGGTCGGCTCGACAATGCGCTGCGGTGTGGCACACGGAATCAAGGTTTCACCGGTTTTGGTAATCCACGTTGAGCCTTCACCGCCGCGCGTAATAATATAAGCATCGACGCGCTCGGCGATTTGGGCCGGGCTCCAGCCGGTGCGCTCACTTAACAGCGAGCTTTCATAGTCATTCACGCAAACGTATTGGGCACGCTCGATAAAGTGCTTGAACTCGGCACCATTGAACAGTGGCAGCGCTTGGCCTGGGTCAAAAATAAACGGCATGCCCGCATCAGAAAATTCGTTTGCATGCTGCAACATCGCATCGCGGCTGTCAGGCGCTACGATTCCGAGCGTAACGCCAAGGTTGGCGGCAAGCACATCTTTCACATGCTGCTCGTTCGAGCGCATCATCGCGCCTGGGTGAAACGCAGTGATCTGATTATTGCCCAGATCGGTCGTGATAAACGCTTGAGCGGTGTAGCAATCATCCAATTGCAGCACATGCGCCAGTGAAATCCCCAGCTTCTCAAAGCGCGCGCGATACGGCGTGAAATCCGATCCAACCGTGGCAAACGGCAGTGGATTGCCGCCCAGCATGTTCAAATTGTAAGAGATATTGCCCGCCACGCCACCAAAATCTTTGCGCATTTCCGGCACGAAAAACGCCACATTCAACATATGCACTTTGTCCGGCAAAATATGGTTCTTGAAGTGGTCTTGAAACACCATCAAGGTGTCATAGGCAAGCGAGCCGCAAATAAGTGCTGACATAACAGGAAATCCGAGCGAAATTAGAGGGCGCGGAGTGTAGTCTTTTTTCGGCGCTAGGCGCTCAATACGCATTAAGCTCAGCATCAACGACACAACTTAAACAAAGCGCATCCGAATGCTGATTTTGCCGCTGCATAAACCGCTGAATCGTCAAACTCTGCCGTGGGTGACGTTGCTGCTGATTTTCATCAATTGCGTGGTGTATTTTGCGCTGCAAGTGCCAGCGGAAGGCAAAACCCAACAGGCCATCGAGTTTTATCTCAGTGCAAACTTAGGCGAGCACGAATTTCCCGCGTTTATTGCGCAAATTGAACCGGTTGAAAGACGCAAGCAATATGAACAAGTCAGCCAATTAGAGGAACCCGGGCGCAGCATGCTGCTAGTTCCCGAGCTGCAGGGAGACGCAAATTTTCAGCAGCTTGTCAGTTCGGGAAAAATCCTCCCTATTGATAGCGCCCGCTATGCCAGCTATCACCAGCAGCGCCTGCAGTTTGACGCGCTTTGGCAACGCGCAAATTTCACCGAACGCTTTGCGCACCGCACCGGCACGTTCAATCCTGTGACGATGTTCACCTCTACTTTTATGCACGGCGGTTTTGATCACCTGCTGGGCAATATGTTGATGCTGTTTATTGTTGGGCTGCTAGTGGAAGGCGCGCTGACAAGGTATTGGTATTTGCTGGTGTATTTGGGCGCTGGATTCGCCGCAAGTTTCGCCTCTGAGCTTTGGCGCTATGGCACGCCCATCACTGCGCTTGGCGCATCGGGCGCGATTGCTGGTTTGATGGGCGCGCTGCCGGTGCTCTGGGGTTTGCGGCGGGTGCGGGTGTTTTGCTGGCTTGGCTTTTACTTTAACTACTTACACGTGCCAGCCGTGGTACTGCTTCCCATTTGGCTGGGGAAGGAAGTCTTTTCTATGCTGACAAGTCAAGAAAACATCGGTTTTGATGCACATGCGGGCGGCATGATCGCTGGCGCTTGCTTTTGCTGGGGCTTAAGCAGGTTTGGGAAAGTAAATGAGGCGTTTTTTGAGGAAACCCAGCCAAAAATTCAGCAGGCAGGCGCAATACAGCTGAGTGCAGCGCCGGGCAATCAGGCCGGGCAAGCGCAAAAGCTAGCCGATGGAATCAAAGCCCTAGGTGCAATGGATTTTGCCCGCGCGCATACTTTGTTAAGCAGTTTGGCGTTTTATGAGCGCCAACGCCTGGATATTCTGGTTCCGGCCTATCGTGCGGCGCGCTTTGGCCCAGGCGGCGTGGCTGCTGCAAGTGCCGCTCGCCGCGTTTTGTTGGCGGAGGAAGTCGAACTGAGTGAGATCAAAACGCTGCATGACATTTGGCTCGATATTGCCAAAGCCGATTTGGCTCTGCAGCTTTCCTATACGGAACAGCTGCGTATTGCCGAGCTTTGGCTTGCGGGCGGGTTTTTGCAAAGCGCCGAGCCAATGCTGCTGGCGCTGGCGAAATTGGTTTCCGAGAAACGCTTTGACGGCGCACTGCTGAAACCGGCATTGACCCAATTCGCGCAAGCGCTTAAAGACCGGGGCGATAGTCGCGCCGCGCGGATTCAAGCGTTTGCAGAGCGTTTAGGGTGAAATTACTGCGCAGCCAGCACTACCCCATATTCATTGATTGCCGCAACATGCACGCTGTCAGGGAATTTCTGCTGCAATTGCATAACGAGTTTTTTGGCACCCGCCACATCATTTAAACGCTCGGCCAGTATTTTTGCCGCAAGCAATAGGTTGCGCGGCACAACTTTGCTTTTGGGGTATTGCCGGCAAAAATTCTGCAACAGGCTAATGGCTAATTTTGGCTCCACAAGGCTGAGCGCGTTTGCCAAAATTGCAAATTCTTCCGGTACGCGCGGCGTAAAAGCGGCATCTAGCGCGACACATTCTTTGTAAATCGCGATTGCCTCCGGCATTTTTTCCTGCGCAAGCAGCACGCTCAACCAAATTGCACCGTGTTCTAGCAAGCCAGCGGTATCTTGGCTGAGCTGCAAAATTTTTCGGTAGCGCCCATGCACCATGGGCGTCGCACCGCGAGCGCTGATAAGGCTACGAAACTGCGCGGCAGCCTCTGCCAGCTTACCTTGCACCACCAATGCCTCGCACTCATCAATCACGGTTTGATCGGGATCGAGCTTGATATGGGTACGCGGCAATTGCTTTGGCTGAACCACAAGCTCAAATCCTAGCGCCTCGTGAAATTGATAGACCAAATAGCCCAAAAGAAAAAAGCTCATCACCGCAAAATAAAAACTGACCGCGCTGGTCAGTAAAACCACCAGCGGCCCCCACAAAAACGTCAGCAGATTATTCAAATAAAATTTGCTGAAAACGAAACAAATGCTGAGCAAAACGACCGCGACATAAGGCCAACCGATGCGTGTAATCGCATCCAGCCAGCGTAATGGATTGAGCGAACTGAGCACTGAGCCCTCAATAGCAACCATAATGGAGGCCGCCGGATAGCCCGTGACTAGAAAAACGCCAACGATCACGGCAACCCAGAATGGCGCATACAAAAACGCGACAAGCGCTACGACATACATGCTGACAAACAGCCGTATTTGCTGCCAACCCTGATTTTCGTCGACTACGGTAACGTGTTCAGGTGCTTCATCGGTATTGCCGCGCGCCGTGTGCATGAGCACTTCCGCACCATATTTATAGACGTAAGCAATCACGGCTAAGTCAAAAAAGATCCGAAACGCGCCGAATGGCAAATAGGCAACCAGCAAAGACAACACCGCACCAATGCCAATGACGATCAGCGACGCTGGCTTCGCTGGATAGCACCACACATCGTTTAGCTTGAACCAAAAGGGTTGAATTTCAGTGTGTAAAGCGGGCTGATGGTTGGACATATAGAGGCTTTGGTAGATTGGGTGGGCTATGGACGATCACTTTTGGCAAGGTCGTGGGAATGCCTCGATTAAAGCAAAATTCTCACCCATCGTCACGCTTTGAACTAAATTGCACCAAAGCAATAGAAAACAAAAACGTCTAACAAAAAATCCCGGCTTTCGCCGGGATCAATGTTTATTGATGAAACTACTCCTGGCTTAATTAAGTCGCCAACAACAGCCCATTTAAGCGCTTAACAAATCCACTCGGGTCTTCCAATTGCCCGCCTTCACTGAGCACCGCTTGTTCAAACAATAAGTTCGCCAAATCATCGAACTTTGCCGCATCGGTGGTTTCTGCGAGTTTTTTGACGAGCGGATGGCCAGCATTGACCTCTAATGCGGCTTTACCGCTGTGTACAGGCTGGCCTGCGGCTTTCAGTACACGTTGCAAATGCAGCGCTTGTTCGTACTGATCCACCACCAAACACGCCGCAGATTCGCTCAAACGCTTCGAGCCGCGCACAACTTTCACTTTGTCGCCCAAAGCTTTGGTGATGCGTTCGGTCAAGTCGCTGGGCAACGCGGCATGCGTTGCTTCGGCAGCACCTTCTGGCGTTGCGATATTGCTCAGATCAATCTCGCCTTTCGCCACGCTCAGCACTTTCTTGCCCGCATATTCGTTGAGATAGCCCATGACCCATTCGTCGATACGCTCGTGCATCAGCAGCACTTCGACGCCTTTGGCTTTCAGCGCTTCCAAATGCGGCGAGTTTTTTGCCGCTAAAAGTGACTCGGCGGTGATGTAATAAATCGCTTCTTGGCCGACTTTCATGCGCGCAATATAGGCATCAAAGCTCGTCATCTCATCAGATGCGGTGCTGGCAAAACGCATGAGTTTGGCGATGCGCTCACGGTTGGCGTAATCCTCGGACAGGCCTTCTTTCAACACGCCGCCAAAGTGCTTGAAAAACTCTAAATACTTGCTGCTATCTTCATCAGAAGCCAGCTTATCCATCATATCCAGCACGCGTTTGATGCAGCTGGCGCGGATGGCTTGCGTCAGTTTATTGTCCTGCAGTAATTCGCGGCTGACGTTCAGCGGCAAATCGTCCGAGTCCACCACACCGCGCACGAAACGCAGATAGCTCGGCAGCAGCTGTTCGGCGGCGTCCATAATAAAGACGCGTTTGACGTAGAGCTTTAAGCCTTTACGCTCGTCACGGTTGCCAAACATCATGTCCATAGGCGGTTTCGAGGGCAAGTACAGCAAGCTGGTGTAGCTTTGCGCGCCTTCTACTTTGTTGTGCGCCCAGCTCAAAGCATCGCCCGCACCGTGCTCGAAGCTGCCAAAGAAGCTTTGATAGTCTTCATCTTTCAGCTCTGATTTTGGCCGCGTCCAGAGCGCACTGGCTTTATTGACGGCGCTAAAAGCAAAGGTTTCTGGCTTTGGTTCTGTCGATTCAGTCTCGTCTGCGTCGTCAGCGTCTGTGTGGCTTTGAACCGCTTTTTTCAACTTGATTGGAAACGCGATGTGATCGGAATACTTGCCAATCAAGCTTTCCAAACGCCAAGTGCGGGCAAATTCCTCTTCGCCTTCTTTTAAGGTAAGCACAATTTCGGTGCCGCGACTCGCTGCGTGCGCGGGCTGCACGGAATATTCCCCGGTGCCTTCACTCGTCCACGTCCAAGACTCGTCGGAACCCGCATTGCGCGAGGTAACGCTCATGGATTTGGCAACGATAAAGCCGGAATAGAAGCCCACGCCAAACTGACCAATCAAGTTCGCATCGGTTTTTTGCTCGGCACTTAAATTTTCCAAAAATTGCTTGGTGCCCGAGCGCGCGATTGTGCCTAAGTTCGAGATCAGCTCGTCATGCGTCATGCCGATACCGTTATCGCGAATCGTTAAGGTTTTTGCGGCTTCGTCCGACTCAATTTCGATCCGATAATCCGCATCGCCAGCGATTAATCCAGGCTCAGTCAAACTGGCAAAGCGCAGCTTATCGAGCGCATCCGAGCCGTTGGAAATCAGCTCGCGCAGGAAAATTTCTTTATTTGAGTACAGCGAGTGAATCACCAGTTGCAGCACGCGCTGCACTTCGGCTTGGAACTGATGTGTTTGCTTGGCAGGACTGGCTGATTCGCCAGATACATTTGTTTGAACAGCGTCAGACATGACTGGTATTTACCTTGTTAAGTTGCTGAAGCTCTCGGAGGTTGGGATAAGGTGCGGTTTTTCAAGGGTGGGGCTGTTTGCACCGGGCCTTTCTGGGCAGATCTGAGTGGTAATGAGAACCGTTCGCTCTGAGTTATCCGTTTTAAAGAGTAAAACTGCACACAATCCATAAACCTCGTCTTTGCGAGCGCAGCGAAGCAATCTAGCTTTAAACGACAAGATTGCTTCACTGCGTTCGCAATGACGAATTTTAGGCGGTTCATGGAGAGTCTTAACTGGAGAGCTACGCCACCGCCGCAGAACTCATGCGGCCAAACGCACTATTTTCGACGCGAATGTGCGCGCCGATGCTTTGCGTGCGCGCCAGTGCGGCCTCAGTAATTAGCCGTGCGACCAGTAGCTGATCCAGCGCTTTGGAACCACTTAAACAGCGCTTTTCCAACAATTGCAGCTGATCGAGTGCATTGTTTAAGCCATCGCTGCTGCGTTGAATACCGACAAAGCCCCACATGAGTGTGCGTAAACGGTTATAGATTAGGCTTTCGCTGACCGGTGCGACGCTAACCCGGCGAATCGGCACTGAGCCATCGTCGGCCAAGTTTTGATCCGAGGTTCCCTGACGCGCCAAACGCTCACCCAAGGTTCGGCCAAAGCTCAGCGCCTCAAGCAACGCGTTACCGCCTAAGCGATTCGCGCCATGCACGCCCGTACACGCCACTTCACCGACCGCAAACAAGCCTGGCAGCGAGGTAGAACTGTGCATATCCACCTTCACGCCGCCCATATGAAAGTGCGCAGCAGGCATGACCGGGATCAAGTCGAAACGCGGATCAATGCCGCGTGTGTGGCAGGCGGCAAATGCGGTGGGAAAACGCACGCGGATCGCATCGCCTAATTGGCGCGCGTCCAAATAGACTTCGTGGCCTTGCTCCATCTGCGTAAAAACCGCACGCGCAGCAACATCATTCGGGGCAAGTTCGGCATGTTCGTGTATGGTAGCCATGAAACGCACGCCGGCATTATTGACTAAGCGCGCACCTGCGCCCCGCAGCGCTTCGGTAATCAGCGGCAGTTGATCGACATCGCCCGCCGTGCGGTTCGCCAACGCCGTAGGGTGAAATTGCACGAATTCCATATCGCTTAAGCCCGCACCGGCAGCATGTGCCAGCGCAATGCCGCCGCCGGTGGCCTCTATGGGATTGCTAGTGTGGCGATACAGTTGCCCCAGCCCGCCGGTAGCAAGCACTACATTTTGCGCATACAGCTCAAATTGCTCACCGCGTTTGGTACGGGCATGTACACCGACCACTTTCCCCTGCATCTTGATTAAGCGTTCAACTTCAGTGAACTCAAATACCTCGATATTGCGCGAGTTTGAAACGGCGTCACGCAAAGCCCGCATAATTTCGGCCCCCGTCGCATCGCCGCCCGCATGTAAAACGCGGGCAACACCGTGCGCCGCCGCGCGTGAAAGTAATGCGCCCTGCACGGCTCGATCCCACTGCACGCCGTAACCGCTCAGCCAAGACACCACGTCGGGCGCATCTTCAACCATCCAGCGAACCGCCATTTTATTCCCCGCACGGGAGCCACCGGCTAAGGTTTCCGCCGCATGTTGAATCGTTGAATCGGCATTGGAAAGCGAGGCCGCGATGCCACTTTGCGCCCAGCAGCTAGAACCGTCTAAGCCAAATACACCTTTACACAGCACAGCCACACGCAGGCCTTTGGCAGCCAGCGCGGTGCTTAAACCGGCGGCTCCGGTGCCAATTATGATTAGATCGTAGCGTTCAGCCATTTCGTACTCGCTGTGCGTCAGTTTCTGACATTGTGCATCA
The DNA here is from genome assembly GCA_043754435.1 of Rhodanobacteraceae bacterium. Lineage (GTDB taxonomy): Bacteria > Pseudomonadota > Gammaproteobacteria > Xanthomonadales > SZUA-5 > JANNYA01. The sequence goes on along the minus strand of JAYUUS010000057.1, from coordinate 8,408 downwards.
CTAATTGACGACTAAAGTGTGGACTAGGCAACAGTTTTACATCTTCAATTAGGTTAGGTGGAATAAATTGCGGACTAATCTGGTGTAGAGGCGAACTAGCTAAGCAAATTTGCGCAGAGCCAAGCTCATTAGGCGATTTTAATACGGCTTAAAATGGTTTGACACTGAATGGTCTGACACTGAATGGTGTGATACTAGATGATACTAGGAACGTATGGATCTACTCGAACAAATTAATGCCGCACAAGGCAGCCGTGGACGTCTAGAAGCAATTTTTCTAAAGCTTGCCGCCGACTCAGCCCCTTTGGCGGCGGCATTTGCACCGCTAGCACAGGCGCTTTTAGCCTGTGGCGCGTTCGCGCAGGTGCTTGATCTAGTCGAACTTGCTGCCACATTTGGCCCCGTTGAGCCCGTTTTATCGGCGTTTGCGGGCACGGCTGCAGCAAATTTAGGCTTGGCACAGCAGGCAATTGAGCGCCTGCGCAGCGCTGCGGCCGAATTAGATGTTGACAGCCCGGTAGTGCTGGCTGAGGAAGTTTACGGCACGCTTGGGCGCCTTTATAAGCAGCGCGCGCTAGAACGCGAAGGGGCGAGCGAGCGCACCCATGATTTCGAGCTTAGCCTGAAAGCGTACCGGGAGGCGTATCGCGTATCGAGTGGCATTTGGAGCGGCGTGAACGTCGCGACATTGAGTCTGTTGTTAGAACGCAAGGTCGACGCGCAAAGTTTGGCGCGAACCTTAAGCGCACAAATTGACATGCAATCAGTGCCCGGCAATGAAACGCTGCGAGAAAAACAATGGCGCCATGCCGTGCGCGGCGAAACTGCGCTGCTGCAAAATGATTTAGGCACCGCCGCTGAGCATTACGCAATCGCCGCCAGCATTGCGCAAGACGCTTTTCGCTTTGGTGAAGCCACCAGTATGCGGCGGCAAGCGCGCTTAATTTTACAGGCGCAGCGACGCAGCCCAGAGTTAGCGGACTTATGGATGCCCACACCCATGGTCGTGACGTTCACCGGCCACCGATTAGACGATGCTAGTGCAGAGCCACGCTTTCCCATTGCAAGCCTAGCGGTAGTGCGCGCACGGCTGCAGGAACGCTTAAACAACCGCCAAATTCGCATCGCGTTTTGTTCGCTTTCGGAAGGCGCGGATATTTTGTTTGCGCAAGCGGCACTGGCAGCGGGGCTGGAATTAAACATCGTGCTGCCCAATGATCGAACGGCGCTCAAAATTGCTTGGCAGGATCAAGGCTTAGGCAGCTACGCCCAAGTCGTAGAACCCATTCTTGTCTGCGCCAGTAAAGTCTATGAGCTAGCTCCCGAAGGGCCGACTGGAACCGCGATTGATTATCTGTACGCGAATGAAATTTTGCTCGGCTCGGCGATCCTGCGGGCGCAAGAATGCGAGGGAAATTTGCGCGGCCTAGCCGTTTGGGACCGCTTGCCCGCACGCGGCATGGGCGGCACGGCGACGATGGTGGCGGAAATGTTAGCGCTGGGATTAGCGGTTGACATCATTGACCCGCTCAATGCCAGCCTGCGGCAAATGCAGGGCGTGCTGACACGGCGCACCAAAGCACGTTCTGAAATTGCCCCCTGCGGCCACCAAATGCGCGCACTTTTGTTCGGTGATTTCGTTGGTTTTAGTAAACTCAGCACGCTCGACACCATTGAATTCGCCGAGCGCGTGCTGCCCGCGCTAGCAAAGGTCATTGATGACTTTGAGGCGGCTGGCAAGCCCATTGCGGTGCGCAATACGTGGGGCGATGGGCTATTTTTAGTGCTTGAAGATGCTCTTGATGCGGCGCTGTTAGCGCTAGAAATTCAGGGATGCGTCGCAGCGCTGGCACCAGATTTGCGCTTTCCACTGAAGATGCGGGTCGCCTTGCACTATGCGCCGGTATTGTTGATGACGGATGCGATTAGCCGCCGACCGAACGCGGTTGGCCCCGGCGTTTCACGCGCCGCACGATTAGAGCCAGCGACGGCACCCGGCTCGGTGTATGCAAGCGAAGCCCTGGCCACGCAACTTGCACTGAGCCGCTTTCCAAACACCCCACGCTACAGCTTTTTAAAGCACCTGCCTTGGGCGAAGGGCTACGGCGTTTATCCCACTTATCTGATTGAGAATCATCCGGTTTAACCGTTTGCTGCAAACTAGCCAATGCGCTACCGGGATACACGCACACGACCCGTAAGACTGATTTTGCGTGTCTAATGGTTTCGGCGGGGAGAGGGAGCCGTTTGAGTCCGCTTAAACCGCCGCGAAATATCGTCAATCACCGTGTAGGCCGCCGGAATCACCACCAAACTGAGCAGCGTCGAGGTAATCAGTCCGCCGATGACGGCAACCGCCATCGGTGCGCGAAAGGAGGCGTCGGCACCTAAGCCTAGGGCGATTGGCATCATCCCGGCGACCATCGCGATTGAGGTCATTAGCACCGGCTGTACGCGCTTTTTGCAGGCGTCAACAACCGCGTCAAAGCGGCTCATACCCTGTTCGTGTTCGGCCATTTCCGCGTAATCGACCAGCAAAATAGAGTTTTTGGTGGCGATGCCAATCAACATCAGCAGGCCAATCAGCGCGGGCAAAGATAGAAAATTGTGCGTCACCAGCAGCGCGCCAAAGGCACCGCCTGCGGATAAGGGCACGGCAATTAAAATTGTGATTGGGTGGAAGGCGTTGTTGTAAAGCAAGAGCAATACGCCATAGACGCAGAAAATCCCGGTGCCCATCGCCAGCAGAAAGCCGGTGAAAAGCTCGACGAATACTTCGGTGTCGCCGGTTTCAATCAAGCGAATTCCCACCGGCAATTTAGACGCCGCTGGCAGCTTCTTAATTTCCTCCAACACTTCACCGAGCGGGCGGCCGTTCAATTCCACGTTCAAAGTAATGTTGCGCTCGCGATTGAAACGCGTCATTTGCTGCGCGCCGCTGGCAAGGGTAATGTTGGCGACGCTGCTCAACGGCACCGGGCCGTTTTTGCCCGGCACGCGCAACATCCGCAGCGCTTCGACGTTGTTCAAATCACTTTGATCCATGCGCACCCGAATCGGTATTTGGCGGTCGGGCAGATTAAACTTTGCCAAGCGCTGACGGTAATCACCCACCGTGGCGACGCGCGCGGCATCGGCGATATCAGCGGTGCTCACACCCATTTCGGCGGCGCGCGCCGGGTCTGGGATCACCAGGATTTCCGGGCGTTTGAGCGAGGCGCTGGAGCTGACCGAACCTAGACCTTTGAGCGTGCGCACCGCCCGTTCCAAATCTAGTGCTGCTTGCGTCAATAGCCGCGCGTCGTCCCCGGCCAACACAATCTGCATCAGCTCGCCCGGCTCACTGCTCAAAAAGCTCAAGCGCACACCGGTTACATCGTCTAACAAACGCCGGGTTTCCCGCTCCAGCTCTTTTTGACTACGTTTGCGGTTCTGCCCAGAGCCCCACTTTAAGATCAGCACGGCTTTGCGCACTTCTGCGGCTTCGGCTTTGCCTGGATCACCCAAATCCAGCGCGCCGCCGATGGTGCTGTAGACGTTTTTCAGCTCAGGAATACTTTTCAGTTTGAGCCGGACTTCCTCGGCGCGTGCATAGGTTTGCGCCAAGGTCGAACCTGGCGGCAGCTCAATGGTCAGATTGGTTTGCGCCAAGTCTGAGGGCGGCAAAAACGTCGACGGAATTAACGGCACAATCGCCAGTGATCCGACAAAAAACAGCAGTGCGAACGCCAACGTGAGGCCGCGATGCAGCAGCGCCCAGCGCACAACTGCCAAATAGCGCTGCATCAAGGGTGAGCTATGTTCATTCGGATCAACCGGTTTGGCTTTCAGCTGATACGCCGCCATCATTGGCGTCAAAAGCCGCGCGACCAAGAGCGAAAACAGCACGGCAATCGCCGCTGTCCAGCCAAATTCGCGGAAAAATTTGCCCGGAATGCCCGGCATAAACGCAACCGGCACGAACACCGCACCCAGCGTAATCGACGTTGCAATCACCGCCACGCCAATTTCGTCCGCCGCATCGCGCGCCGCCTGTAGCGGCGGCTTGCCCATTTTTAGGTGCCGCACGATATTTTCGATTTCGACAATCGCATCGTCGACCAAAATCCCAACCACTACCGCCAAAGCCAGCAGAGTGATGATGTTGAGGCTGAAGCCCATCAAATACATCACGCCAAAGGTTGGAATAATCGACAGCGGCAGGGCAATTGCGGAAATCCAGGTTGCGCGCCAGTCGCGCAAAAATAAAAACACCACGATCACGGCCAGAATCGAGCCTTCCACCAGCATCGTCATCGAGCTTTTGAAGCTGTCCTCGGCTTCCTCGACGGTGCTAGCGACTTCGACAAATTGCAGGCGGGGAAACTGCTTCTGTAGTTCCGCCACTTTCGCGCGCAATTCGCGCCCCAGCTTGACTTCCGAAGCACCGCGCGTGCGGATCACGCCAAAACTGACCACCGGCTTGCCATCAAAAAGCGCAATCGCGCGCGGGTCGGCAATGCTGTCGGCAACGGATGCAATATCACCTAAGCGCAACTTGCGGCCATCAGGTGTTGCGACTTGAAAAGCCTGCAATTGTGCGATTGAGCTGACCACGCCAATCGCGCGCACGGTTTGCTCGGCACCCGAATACTGGGTGCGCCCGCCCGGGCGCTCCAGCTGGCTAAGTGCTAGTTGCGAAGAAATCATTGAAGCGGTAACGCCGTAGCTTTCCAGCGCGCCAGGGCTCAAATCAATACGCACTTCGCGCTCCACGCCGCCTTGGCGATTCACCGCACCTACGCCCTTAATGCCAAACAGCGCTTTTTTGACGGTGTTATCGACAAACCAACTCAGTTCCGCCGGGCTCAGTTGCTCCGATTGCACCGCGAACGAAAGCATCGTGCCGCCCACGAACTCTTGCTTGGATACCAAAGGCTCTTCGATTTCCTGCGGCAAATCCAGCCGCACGCGGGTGACGGCATCGCGCACGTCGTCCGTCGCTTCGTTCAAATCGCGCTCAAGCTGAAATTCGATCAAAGTGGTGGAATTGCCATCAGTGACGGTCGAAGCGATGGTTTTGATTTTTGGCAAACTTGCCAGCGCGTCTTCGACTTTGCGCGTGACTTCGGTTTCTAGCTGCGCGGGCGTGGCGCCGGGCAAGCTAATGCTGACCGCCACCAGCGGCATGGAAATATCGGGAAACTTACTAATAGCGAGTTTGCTGAAGCCTAAAAGCCCGGCCCCACACAAAATGATAAACAGCAAAATCGCCGGCATTGGGCGCGCAATCGCCCAAGCGGATAAATTGAACGCGCCGCCGCGATCTTGGCTTGTCTGCCGTGTCGTCTGATCGACGAGACTCATTGCGCGTCAGCCTTCACTTCAGGCGCAGCGGTAAATACCTGCACGCGGTCGCCATCGGTTAAAAAGCCGCCGCCTTCGACTACTACGCCGGTCATCGGGTCAAGCCCGGAAACCACCTCGACCTTGGTGGCGACCGTTGCGCCCAATTGCACCTGCTTTTGGCTGACCACGCCATCCTTTACGGTAAACACATAGCTATAGCCATCGCGCTGCACAATCGCGGTGGCGGGCAACACCATGCCGTTACGCGTTCCCAACTGGATTCGACCTTGGGCAAAGGTGCCCGCGCGCAGCTTGGCATCCTCGGGCATATCGGCATACACCACACCCGTGCGGCTTTGCATCTGCAAGCCGGCGTCAATCGCGCGAATCTTGCCGACTACACTGGCATTTTCTGTGACTACGCTGACCGAATCACCCACGTTTATGCGTAAAAAATCTGTTGCGCTTAATTCTGCGCGCCATTCCAAGGTGCCATTTTTAATCATGCGTAATAGCTCTGCGCCCGCTGCAACCACCGTTCCGGGCTGCACCGAACGCGCACTGATAATGCCATCACTTGGCGCTTTTAACGTGGCAAAGCTCAAACGCAGCTGGGACGCCTGTAGCGCAGCATTGGCAAGTTCAAGCCCGGCTTGCGCGTTTAATAGTGCGGCGTTAACTTGATCGGTATCACTTTGGCTGGTCAAGCCACGCTTGCGTAACTCCGCACCGCGCTTGGCATTCGCAACAGCGACCGTCAAACTGGCCTGCGCCTGTTTGGCTTGCGCACGCACTTGAATCAGCTCAACTTGTAGCGTGCGGTCGTCTAGGCGCAGCAGCACCTGCCCGGCTTTCACGCGTTGGCCTACCTCGACCAAAACCGCATTGACGCGCACCCCGGCTAGTTCGACACCCAATAAAACCTCCTCACGCGCCGCAATCGTGCCGCTGGCGCTAATGTCATCACTAATCGGCGCTTGTTCGGCACGCACCAGAGTTACTTTCAACGCTGGCTTGCTTAACCCCACGGGCTCAGCGGCCTTGGTGCAGGCACCTAACAGCAACACACATAAAACTACGGCCATTGGTAAACGGGTGCCGCGGAATTGGGTCAATGGCGCTGAAATTCTTGGTTGCATTATTTTTTTCTCGGTGATTGCTCAGGTAAGTTCCAAACTGATGCGAAAACTTGGCGTTTTGGTGTCGTCATTGCGAACGTAGTGAAGCAATCTTTGCGCGCCGCGAACGCAAAACAAGATTGCTTCGCTTTGCTCGCAATGACGAATTCGCATCTTGCTTTACTTAACCGCATCAATAAAAAACATATATTCCTGCGCGACTTGCGTCAGGCGATCAAAGCGCCCGGAACGTCCGCCGTGGCCGGCTTCCATGTTGATTTTAAATACAAGTGGGTTTTTGTCGGTTTTCAGATAGCGCAGTTTTGCTACCCATTTTGCCGGTTCGTAATACTGCACTTGCGAATCATGCAGGCCAGTTGTGACAAATAACATCGGGTAGTTTTGCGCCCGCACTTGGTCGTAAGGCGAATAGCTCAACATGTAGTCGTAGGACGCTTTTTGCTTCGGGTTGCCCCATTCGTCAAACTCACCGGTGGTCAGTGGAATCGTCTCATCCAACATCGTCGTGACGACATCGACAAAAGGCACATGCGCGGCTACGGCGCGATACTTTTCCGGTGCCAAATTCAAAACTGCGCCCATCAACAACCCACCCGCACTGCCACCAGCGGCGACAATTTTATCTTTCGCGCCAAAGTTGTTTTGCACTAGAAAATCAGTGACATCAATAAAATCCGTGAAGGTGTTGATTTTCTTAAGCAGCTTGCCGTCTTCATACCACTGGCGCCCCATTTCTTGGCCGCCACGAATGTGGGCGATTGCAAAAATAAAGCCGCGATTGAGCAAACTCAAGCGGTTTAAGCTAAAAGTCGGCTCCGTCGAGCTGCCGTACGAACCATAGGCGTATTGATACAGCGGTGCGGTGCCATCGCGCGGCGTGGTTTTTTTATAGACAATGCTGACCGGAATCAGCGTGCCGTCGCGCGCGGTGGCGTGTACGTATTCAGATGCGTAATCCGCCGCATTGAACTCGCCCAGCACCGGCGCTTGCTTGAGCAAAGTGCGCTCGCCACTGACTAGATCAAGCTCATACACCGAGCTTGGCGTGGCAAGTGAGTCATAGTCATAGCGCAATTTCGCACTCGATAAATCCGGTGTGGGAATCAATTCCATCACATAGCTCGGGTCATCGGCTTTCAGCAATTTTGACTGTGCCAGTGCGGTTTTCGCATCTAGCTTAAGATCCGTGCTGAGCAAGCGAATTTTGCTTAAGCCACCAGAGCGCTCATTCACCGCCAAGGTATTCGGGTAAACCTCGAAGCTTTCGATTAAGGCATCGCTGCGATGCGCCAAAACCGGCGTCCAGGATTTGACATCGGTCGGGATTTTTTCCAGTGCGCGATAAATTGCAAAATTGCTAGCGCCATCCCGGTTGGAGCGAAAATAAAACTGATCGCCCATATGCTCCAGTGAATACTCGTGCCCGCGTTCGCGTGGCAAAACAATTTGCGGTGCTTCGGTTGGGCGGTCGGCCAGTAATAAACGCACCTCGGTGGTTAACGTCGAACTTAAATAAATGCTGATGTATTTTTCGCTTTTGCTGCGCTCAATCGCTAAATAGAAAGTATTGTCTTTCTCCTCATATACCAACTCGTCGGTTCCCGCTTCGATCCCGCCAGCTTTAATATTGCGGCGATACAAACGATACGGCAGCAAGGTTTCATCGTTGTCATCGGTATAGAGAATGGTTTGATTATCGTTCGCCCACACAACATTTGATGTGACTTTTTCGACTTGGCCCGGCAAGTCCGCACCTGTGCTTAAGTCTTTTATTTTAATCGTGTATTGACGCCGCCCAACGGTGTCCACGGCAAACGCCAATAGCTTGCCATTAGGGCTGACTTTGGCGGCACCGATATTAAAATACCCGGAATTGGAAATCGCATCCATCGCATTGCCGTCCAGCAAAATCTCCTCAGGCGCCGTCATCGCGCCTTTGCG
>JAYUUS010000056.1:0-2031 GCA_043754435.1 Rhodanobacteraceae bacterium | reverse complement strand
GGTAGCGTATGCGCTGTCGATTACGGATTTGGATCCCATTCGCTACGATTTGCTGTTCGAGCGCTTTCTCAATCCAGAGCGCGTTTCGATGCCGGATTTTGACGTGGATTTTTGTATGGATCGACGCGATGAAGTAATTCAGCACGTCAGTGATTTATACGGCGCGGAAAAAGTCAGCCAAATCATTACCTACGGTACAATGACGGCGAAAGCCTGTATCCGCGATGCTGGACGCGTATTGGGCATGGGTTACGGCCACACGGATTCAATCGCTAAGTTAATACCCCCGACTTTGGGTATCGATTTAAAAACTGCCTTAGCCGAATCCGCAGACTTACGCGCGATGCTGGAGCGCGATGAAGATGCGCGCAACCTAATGCGTTTGGCGCTCAAACTTGAAGGCTTAACGCGCAACGCGGGCAAACACGCAGGTGGGGTGGTGATTGCACCTATCGCATTGACGGAGTTCTCGCCGCTTTATTCAGAAGGCGCTGACCCGGATTCGGTCGGTGAGTTGGCCGTCACCCAATTTGATAAATATGATGTGGAAGCGGTTGGCCTAGTCAAGTTCGACTTTTTGGGTTTGCGCACGCTAACGATTATTGATTGGGCGATCAAAGCGATCAATAAACGCCGTGCATTAAACGCCGAAACGCCGTTGGATATTACTGAGGTAGTTTTGGACGACGCCGCCACCTTTGCGCTGCTGTGCTCGGGGAAAACCACAGCGGTGTTTCAACTTGAGTCGCGCGGTATGAAAGAGCTGGCGCGCAAATTAAAGCCCAGCGAATTTGAGGACATTATCGCCTTGGGTGCCTTGTTCCGGCCAGGGCCGTTGCAATCAGGCATGGTCGATGAGTTTGTCGAACGCAAACACGGTCGGCGCGAAGTCGTTTATGCGCACCCATCGCTCGAAGAAGTATTGAAGCCCACTTACGGCGTGATCGTTTATCAAGAGCAGGTGATGCAAATCGCCCAAGTTTTAGCGGGTTATACGCTGGGCGGTGCGGATATGCTGCGCCGCGCGATGGGCGGCAAAAAAGCCGACGAGATGGCCAAGCAGCGCGCGATATTTTCGGCTGGCGCTGAACGCAACACGATTGACGTCGATGTTGCCACCGCTACGTTTGATTTAATGGAGAAATTTGCCGAGTACGGATTTAATAAATCGCACTCGGCGGCGTACGCGATGGTGACTTATCACACCGCGTATTTAAAAGCCTATTACCCGGCTGAATTTATGGCGGCGGTGTTGACTTCTGAAGCCGATAACACCGACAAGATTGTTGATTTTTTAGCTGATGCGCGGGAATGTGGCGTGCGCATCCTGGCACCGGACGTGCAAACTTCGCAAATTGACTTCGTCGCGCAAGAAGGGCCGATGACGATTCGCTACGGCCTTTGCGCGATTAAGGGTGTGGGTGCGGCCGTTTGCGCCGAAATTGTGAAGCAGCGTCAATCATCAAACTACACCGATTTGCCGAACTTCGTGCAGCGGGTTAGTGCCGTCAAACCGAACCGACGCGTGCTGGAAGCGCTGATTGATTCCGGGGCGCTGGATACTTTGGCCGCACACCGCGCTTTGCTGCACGCGAATTTGAACGACGCGCTGAAAGCCGCCGAGAAAATCGCGCGTGATTCGCAAGCTGGCCAGTTTGATATGTTTGGAAACACTTTAACCCAACCACAGCCAGCAAAGACGCTGATTGAGGTGCCAGCGTTTGATGTATTGGAAAAGCTCAATCGCGAAAAGGCGGTCTTGGGTGGCTATTTTTCTGGGCACCCGCTGGATGCGGTGCGCGGGGAAATGGCGGATTTGGGCTGCTTAAAATTTGCCGAAATTGCTGCGCGCGCACAGCCAAGGCCGGAAATTAAGCGCACGGCCGAGCAGCCTGCGATTGTGGCCGGCGAAGTAGAAGTGATCCGACGCCGTGGCGAATCCATGGCGTTCGCCAAGCTCGCCGATGGCACCGGCGCTTCGCTTGAAGTGGGGTTTTTTAAAGACTCGATGGCGCGCTATGCGCATCTATT
>JAYUUS010000055.1:0-5973 GCA_043754435.1 Rhodanobacteraceae bacterium | reverse complement strand
TGAAATCATTGATCTTTCTGCCCGCCCGGGCATGTAATCCATCAAAAATCCCATCAATCAATCGGCAGTTGGTAGACTTTTTTCTCGTGAAATTTTTTGATGAAAATTCACGCGAGATGAGCGGACGGGGCATAACGTCTCACTTTAAAACAGGGCATCTCACAACGACAGGTGCCCACAATGACGACGCAATCCGCCGCATGTCTTCCTGAAATCGGCTTCATTCGCCAGGCGCAGCTTATTCCGGCCATCGTGCCATTCAGCAATGCGACCCTCTGGCGCAAGGTTAAGGACGGCTCATTCCCTGCGCCGGTGAAGCTCTCCCCGCGCGTCACCGCCTGGGACGCGAGCAAAATCCGTGAATGGATTGCGCAACGTGGGGCTGAAGCCGATCGCCAGCCCGCCTGAAGCGCAAACCGCCCGCACCTGTTACCGGGAAGGTGCGAGCGGTCAGAAAGATTCAACATGGCAAATATCGAACCAGCTAAGCATAGCTCTAATCTTAGTATTCCCCAAGAGATTTCAATCCTGCCAGGAGACATTGGAAGCATTGCGCGTTACATCTATTTGTATTCCCGTTACCCTGAAGCAAGTATATCAATCGCTGGCGCGTTTAGTATATACGCTGGCATTATTGGACGGGCCTTTAACACGCCAAATGGCGCTGGCCTTAACACATACACATTATTCTTGGCCCCCACTGGCGTAGGTAAAAACGTTGTCAAAGAAGCGAGAGGGCGACTTTTTCTAGAGCTGGCAAAGGCCGTCGTCGCAATAGAGGAATTTAAGGGGCCAGGCGATCTGGCATCGGCGGCGGGCGCAACACGTTGGCTTGAAAAACGGCCTTGCTGCCTAAGCATTTTTAGTGAGGCAGGGCCGTTTTTCAAAAAGATCACTTCGCCGCACGCGAACATGAATGATGTAGGCATTAAGCGCTTCATTCTCGATGCTTACAGCAGCAGCGGCCTTGGCTCCACCATTGACCCTATCGCATACAGCGACAGAGATAAAAATACGGCAACCATTCATGGCGCGTCATATTCAATCTTTGCTGAAAGCGCGCCTGAAAGCGTTCTTGATAGTTTTCATGAAGGCTTGATAAGCAGCGGCCTGTTGCCTCGGTTCGATGTTTGGGCAAGTAACAATCCTAGGCCTTACATCAACCGCAATCGGATCGCGGAACCGCAAGCAGCCTTGGTGCAAAAGCTCGCCGATGTTGCAGCTTTCTGCCTGGCGAATGGCGGGCAAGGCAAGGTCAGCGTGCCCACATATGGGGATGGCGCGGAAGACCGGCTTTACGAATTCGAGGCTTGGACTACCGACCAAATTAACGCCAGCGGCGAGGTAGCGCGCCAGCTTTGGAACCGCGCGTTTTTGAAGGTCGAAAAGCTCGCTTCACTCATGGCTGTTGGCAATAACTATCTCAACCCGAGCATAACTCTGGCTGAAGTCGAATGGGTAACAAACCTTGTCGCGTCTCAAACAAAGAATTTAGTCGCAAAGTTCGCCTCTGGCGAGGTTGGTGGCGAGGAAGGCAGCGAGACAGCACAGATCAAGGCTGTCATCGGCGAGATATGTAAGTTTCTTGCGCGGGAATACGACAACGATAGCGATCTAAAGTTTGGCGTAACCTATCAAATGCACAAATCTGGCGTCATCCCACAGACATATTTGTCTCGCAAATTGCTCCAAAGCCGCGAGTTTCGCGATAAATATACTGGTGGGACCAAAGCATTAACTAAAGCACTAGCGACGCTAATTGACAGCGATGAACTTGGCGAAATGCCTAAGCTTCAAATGAAAGAGCTTTTTGGATTTTCACCCCGCTCTTACGTTGTCAAAATTGGAACTCGATTTATGCCGCCGTAGTGGCCGTATTTAAGCCGTTTTAAACGTAAGTCCTTGATTTTGCATGCAATAGTAAAATAGTGCAGTAGTGGAGGGGGAATGAATATGCCATGCAAACTACCAGTGGTTAAGAATGAATACTACGCTACTATATTACTATCCATGTATATAACTTTGGTTTCACTTCGTTTTATCGTAGCTTTGTTCATACTATCCGCCACTATTGCGGGGGGGCATCCAATTGGATGAAGAGGAAACTAAATGGCCAAGACAATATAGGAGAATTAGCCGTGATCGAAATTATATAATGCCAACGGATCGATTGTTTCAAGCGCCCAATTGTGGGCAAAATTCAAAAGGAATTCCAAAATGCCAACGGTAATCGTTCCCGAAACCGCTGCAATGAAGCCAGCATTTCACGCGCCCAATGAGGCACTTCACCCAGGTCAAATTAACTATCAGGACTTCAGCAACAATGCTGCCCTGAAAGCCGCCAGCGATGGCCTTGGCTACCTGTTTGAAGGCCAGCGTTCGCTTAACGAGCTTCGCATGAATGCCAACCCGGAACACAGCCCGGCACGCCATGCACGAGTTGTTGCTGAAGCCGTCAATTCCTTTGGGGAGAATGCAGCCGGAGTGTTGGAAAGCGCTAAGGCTGTCTTGAAGTCCGAACAGCGGCGCTTGGATAGCGAGCTTGAAGCTGCGGCTAATCTCAAACCTGTTGCTCATCATTTTGCAGCGATCGTGGGCACGTTCTCAAACATGAAGGCATCGCAGCGAGCTAGGGCGTTGGATGATCTGATAGACCAACAGGATGGACCCACGCTTGCCGCACTCGTTGAGACTTCGATTGTATTGACCGGCCTTACGCCAGAACAGCGAGCCAGCATCAAGCTGCGGCTCTACGCCAAAGCTAATTCGGTTGGCTTGGCTTTAAGCCATCAACTCACAAAGGCTCTGGCTAAGTGTGAAGCTGCCAGCATCGCTAACATCAATGGCCAGATGCAGCTTCGCGAAGGGACCGACCGCTTCAACGAAAAAACGCGCCACGCCGAAGCCATAGCTCAACGCGCTGGCTTCAACGCTTGAGCTTCAACCGGTTGCCGCGCTGGCGAAGTTGCTGGCGCGGCTATTTCCCTTGAAGGACTTATTGAAATGGATAACGAAAAAGAGCGCTGCCTAATTACTGAAAAAAGTGAAGCAGCAATAAGAGAGTTTTTTCCAGAAAGGCTTAGTGAAACTCGATTTGAACAACCCTCCGGTGAGGTAAAATTTTTGGACCATCAAGATTTTTTCGGCGCGATTGCTGGGTTAGCTATGAAGCTCGCGACTGATAAGCGGAATTCCATTACTGATCGGATTGCGGCTTTGGAAGTCGCTCGCAAGGCAGGGCGTGACCAAACTGGCCTGTCCGAATTATCGGACCCAATTTGATGACTGGTTGGCCTGGTCTCACCGAATGTGGTCAAAACCAATCGGCAAAAACGGCGCTTATCACTGTTCTGCCTGCCAAACCCCAACCCCCGCGCTTAACGCGCATCAAGCTTGGCACAATTCGCGAAATCAGAGCGGAGCTTTCCCGCGTATATCGCGAAGCTCGATCCGGCAAAATCGAAACGTCAACCGCGACTAGGCTGGCCTACCTGCTCGATCTAATGGCGCGCATGGTTGAGCGCGGAGAGCTGGAAACCCGCGTGAAAACGCTTGAGGCCAAGGCGGGCAAATGAGCGCGGGTCTGAAACTCAGGCTTGCCCGGCTTGAACGTCAAAGCATGGCGCGGCGCTTGCCTCGCATCATTGCCCACATTTACGAGATGGACCCTAACACCATTGTTGGCTTTCGCGGTGGCGGCACGCTTGGCGACAATCATTGCGACCGGGCAATTGGGGAAAGCGTGAACGATTGCGCGACTAGGGCGTTCATACAATGCAACGCGACCTTCATAGCTGCCCGATATGCCAGTCAGGACGCGCCTGAAGACGATTCGCCGCCCTCGCCTGGCAACGGCCCCTCTGAAGCCGCTAGCCCTTCCGTGGGCATTCCCGCTAACCCCTATACCCTGGCTGGCATCGGTCGCCGCGCCAGCCGCGCCGAGCTTGAGCGCATGGGCGCATTGTCAGTGCCGCCAGAGCGGATTATTTAGCCATTGCAATCGCCAGCGCGTGTCTCGACAGTGATCTTGCCCCCGGAGACAAAATATGAGCATTTTGAGTCGTTTTTTTGGCGCTAAGTCTCCGGTAGTTATCAGGCCATTTCCAGCCAACGAAGGCGAGATCGAAATAAAAAGATGGTTTGGAGACACAACGCCATGGGATATTGTGCATGGCAATATAATTGATGCCCTCATTGAAAAGCTGTCAGGTGATAAGCTCATTTTTGAGGTTTTTATTATCAGGTCAATGGAGAATTTTTTTGTTCGCGAGTATGTTAGACTAGGTGAGAGTGCCGAATCAAATAGCAAGGAAATGTGCATTCCGATTATATCTGGAATGTTTGCGCGCTTAGGCGGCAACTCCGCCAACTCTCTGTTGAAAGCGATGAATGAGGGAACCGTAACTCAAAAGCTGATGCAGAAACATTATGGTCTAGCGAGAGATGCGTTAGAGGTAGCTATTGCATTATCGAGCGATCAGATAATGGCTTACTTAGCTTTGGCTCAGGTTTTGGCGATGTTTGGAAAGGAGCCAGAGGCGGCAGATTGTGCTACTCAGGGACTTGCAAAAATAAGCGAGTTAAAGGGAAAAAATATACCCTTCCCCCCAGCGATGCGAGAGGGAACTGACTTACTGGAAATCCAGCTGACTGAATTACTGGCTAAGTTGGGCACCCACCAATGATGTGGGTAAGTGTATGGGCAAGCACGACAGGCTATTTATCGCCCTAACTGTTTGAAAACGCTTGTCACCACGGCGAACCCTGCGTCCGCCGAACGCCGGAAGGAACCGAGATCCCAAGCCATTGCAATCGCCAGCGCACACGCCAGATTGAGCTTGGAGGCTACCATGCCAACCGATGACATTCCTAGAGACTGGCGTTGCCCCGAAGGCTGGCCAAGCTCCGAGCAAGCCGAGCAAATGCGCGCAGAACGGATGAAATGGGAAGCCATCATAGCAGCTACCCCGCCGCGTAGCCCTCCACGCGACATTGATCGCGAGATTCGGGAACACCCTGAACGTTTTGATTATCAGGACGTGCCATAGGGCCAGCCATCATCCGCTTCCGGCCAGGAAATTGCGGCAAATGCCAACGGCTTCAAGGCTGCACTGTCTAGGGCTCGCTCAAAGAGCGTCCGTTATTTGCTCGGTTTGGGGCTAGCCAGCGCTTCAGCTCTTATCTCCGCATGTTGCCGTTCAAGGGCCTCTGAAGCGGATTGATTGTCCGCCATTTGACCCGTGAATGACATTACCAGGAATGCCGCCGCAAAGCTCAACAGGTTGCCTAAGAAAACGCCAAGCGCCAATTTCCCGACCGTCATAAGTTTTCCCTCTCGCGCAGTAAGGGAGCGACCCGGCCCTAAAGCCGGGTGTTAGTAACCCTGCGTTGTCACAAGGCGCTGCCACCTTTGGGCAGAGCCTTGGACATAGTGACAGCCACCCGGACAAATCACTTTGACCGGCGACAACGCCAAAGGGTTACTAAGCCCCACGGGTGGAGTTTGCCACGCCGCGCACACCTGATTGCAGATTGCGCCAGGCGACGCAACCAACGCCGCCTTAGATGGGTGCGTTGATGGGTCTAACCCTGATTGCGGAAATTATGTCAGTAATTATAGAGGCACTTAGCGGAGACTTGCTCCGCCAAGAAGGATTGGATGGCGCAATTGTCTCGCTAACGTTCCATCAGCCAAAGCGTTGAGAACTTTAGGTGAGAACCTTTTTCGCGCGTGTGACGGTATGTTTGTGCCGACCCGGGCTATTATAAAGCTTCTCAAGCAGGAGACTTGCGACCTCCATTCCCGCGATCAGCTCTTTCTGCGACATTGGAGTTGCCTCGTGCGCGCTAGCATTCCCCTTTATGCGTATCTTATGCAACAAATCTAATTGATCCTGATCTATCAAAGATTTCGCCAATAGATCGTCAATTTTTAACTTTAAATCCCGCCCCTTACAGGAAGCATCTTTTGTC
>JAYUUS010000054.1:0-2043 GCA_043754435.1 Rhodanobacteraceae bacterium | reverse complement strand
TGCCGAGGCGAACCGCAACGTCGATGCCTTCTGCGAACTTAGCAGTTGCATTTTTTTGCACGATCGCGATAGCGTCGTCTAATGCGTAGGTTTTTCCTTGCGTAACCGCACCCAGCAACATTTTTTGTCGTTTATTGAGCTTTGCCATGGTCTTAAATCTCCGTGTTTAGGCCCATGCTGCGGGCGCTACCAGCGATGGTGCGCACTGCAGCGTCAAGATCAGCAGCCGTTAAATCCGGCATTTTGGTCTTAGCGATTTCTTCCAGCTGGGCGCGCGTTACTTTGCCGACTTTCTCGGTGTTCGGGCGCTTGCTGCCACTTTTGATACCGACCGCTTTTTTCAACAAAATCGTCGCGGGCGTGGTCTTCATAATGAAGGTGAAGCTACGATCCGAATAGACCGTAATCACGACCGGCGTAGGCAAGCCCGGCTCCAGCTTACTGGTTGCCGCATTGAATGCCTTACAAAATTCCATAATGTTGACGCCGCGCTGACCTAATGCGGGGCCAACGGGTGGCGAAGGATTTGCTTGTCCTGCCTTTACTTGTAGCTTGATGTAACCTGTGACCTTCTTGGCCATAGTTTTATCTCCGAGTGATTGCGCCTGTTGCCAGGCTCCTCGTGGGTGAAAAGCCCGCGATAATAGCGGGCCGTGTTAAAGCATTTGTTCGACTTGCTAGTGTTCAACTTGCTAGCGCTTTGCTGCGTGTGTGCCTACTTCGCTTTTTCGACTTGCGAAAACTCTAAATCGACTGGCGTTGAACGACCAAAAATAAGCACCGCCACCTTTAATCGACTCTTTTCATAGTTCACTTCATCGACTACAGCATTGAAGTCATTGAACGGGCCATCGACCACGCGCACCATTTCGCCGACTTCAAATAGCACTTTCGGCTTAGGCTTTTCGATACTGTCCTGCACGCGCTGCAAAATGACGTCGGCTTCTTTCGCGCTAATCGGCAGCGGCTTTTCTTTGGTGCCCCCAATAAAACCCATGACTTTCGGGGTTTCGCGGACTAAGTGCCAGCATTCATCATTGATGGTGATGGAACGGCCTTCGACGGCGGTTTCAATTTGCACCATCACATAGCCAGGATAGAATTTTCGGTCGCTACGGCGTTTTTGGCCGTTACGCATTTCAATAATTTCTTCGGTCGGAACCAAAACCTCACCGAAGCGTTCCTGCATTCCAAACCGTTGAATACGCTCAACTAAAGAGCGCTTAACGGTTTGCTCGAATCCAGAATACGCATGCACTACATACCAACGCTTTTCCATGCCTTAAGCTCCTCAGCCGCTCATCGTCAAACGCACCAGCGTCGCCAGGATGTAGTCAATAATAAACATCAAAATCCCGACAATAATGACGCCGACAATGACAACCATCGTCGTTTGTGTAGTTTCTTGCTTAGTGGGCCAAACGACTTTGCGCAATTCAATCATTGCCGCCGCAAGAAACTTTAGAAACGTGGCACCAGGACCACTGCGCAACATCACGAAACCACCGGCAATGAGCGCCGCAACAAAGGTCAAAACGCGCACCCAAGCGGGCCATGCAGGGTTAAAATAGTAAAATGCAAAGATTCCGGCCGCTATAAGTGCGACACCTGCGAACAAGATTGCGTAATCGACGGGCTCAAGCATCCGCGTAGACGTTGTGTTTTCAACTTTTGCATTCATGCTGCCACTTCTTCCTTGAATCATCGACCGCCTCAAGCATCTACCGAAAAATCGGCTTCTTGAGTGGCAGGCCAGTAGGGACTCGAACCCCAAACCTGCGGTTTTGGAGACCGCTGCTCTGCCAATTGAGCTACTGGCCTTCAGAAAAAACTGGTCGGTGTAAGAACTGAGGACTTAACTCCAGCTTCACATCGTCCAATCTCAAAAAGCAGGTGCGTTTCCAAAATACGCACCTGCCAAGATCACATACTACAAATTACTTGATGACTTTTGCCACAACGCCCGCACCAACAGTGCGGCCGCCTTCACGAATCGCAAAGCGCAGGCCTTCTTCCATCGCGATCGGCGCGATCAAAGAAACC
>JAYUUS010000053.1:0-5997 GCA_043754435.1 Rhodanobacteraceae bacterium | reverse complement strand
CCGTCAGCGTTGCGTAGCGCTAATGCAAGTTCAACTTCCCCCGCATCATTGATACGGCCATAGACGCGTAAGGCTTCGCCATTGGCGTCGTTGGCGCTAAAGACAATGCGTGCCGTGTCGTCTAGTAGTGAAACCAAATTGCTCAAGGCGATGCTTTGCTGACCATTGGCTTTGTCGATCATCAACACGATTGGATCTTCAAAACCGTTGGCAAAAATCGCCTCAGGCAAGTCGGTATCGGTGGCGCTGTTATTGGCTAACTGCGGGTCAGTGAGCGCTAAACCGGTAATGCTTACTTGTGCAGTGTTGCTGATCTGCGCAGGGATTGGCGTGGCAACGTTGGCTTGCAGGGTGTAAGTCAACCGACCCGTGGCTGGCAATGTCGCTACCGTGGCATTGATGCTGCCCGAGCCAGAGGTTTGAGGGCACACCGCACCATTTGCCGCCGAGCACACCCAGGTGGCACCCACCAGCGTCGCTGGCACGGTGTCGGTAAACACCGCGCCGTTGGCTGAATCCGGCCCTAAGTTGCGCAATACCAGCGTGTAGACCAACAGATCACCCGCACGATAGGTGGTTACACCATCGTCTTTGCTGACATCTAAGTTGGCGGTGTTGCTGACCGTCAAGTTAAACATCCGCGTGCTGACAAGCCCGCAGTTGTCGGTTGCTGTGACCGTAACGACATAAGGTGTGACCGATGCCGGTGCCGCGCCACTGATGCTGATGACGCCGGTGCTTGGATTACCCGTGAAGGTGCCGGTAAAGCCAGGTGCAGCGGCAGTCAATGTGACGACTGAGCCATTATCTGTCGGTGCTGCGGACGGCGTGACTGCGGCTGACCCTCCGGTTGCTATTGCGGTGGCGGCGTAGGTGCCCAAAACCGGTGCACTGTTGGCGGTCACATTGACGCTCAAATTGCCTGCGGTGCTCAACGAACCATCGCTGACGCTTAAGCCGATGGTATTTGCGCCGATTGTTGCCGAACAGGCAGCGGCAATATTGGCGGAAACAGTCCCCGTGGTGTTGACGATGCTGCTTAAGGTCAAACCAGCCGGAACGGTTGGTGCAGTCACCACCAAGCTGCCTGCGGTTTGCTCTAGATCGCTAACCGTGGCAATGGTGCTGCTGCTCGCCGCACTTCCTTGCTGACGGCTCACACCAATTGCAGGCGTGATCGTTGGCGCGGTGTTGTTGACTACGCAGGCCACCGAGACGTTGGTGACGTTGGCGGAGCTGATAGTGCCGGTGCCATTGCTTACGGTGCAGGTTTGCGTCGGTGTACCGGGCTGGGTGAACACGGTCACTGCATAAGTCGCACCGCTCGCCACAGGTGTGGCAAAGGTAAATGCGCCGTTTGCGCTGATCGCCAGGCTATCGCCACCGTTATTGCGCAGCACCAGACCGGTGCCCGTCAAGCCAGTCACGCTGCCGCCAACCGTGTAGGTGTTGGTGGTGCAGTTGACTGCAACATTCGTCACGTTCGCCGCACCAATGGTGCCAGAGCCATTGCTGACTGCGCAGGATTGCGTCGGTGTGCCGGGTTGAGTGAACACGGTCACCGTGTAAGTCGCCCCGCTCGCCACCGGTGTGGCAAAGGTAAATGCGCCGTTTGCGCTGATCGCCAGATTGTCGCCGCCATTGTTACGAAGCACCAAACCTGTGCCGACCAAGCCACTGACTGATCCGCCAACCGTAAAGCTGTTAGCGGAACAAGTGATTGACACATTAGTGACATTCCCCGCGCCAATTGTGCCGCTGCCATTGCTTACGGAACAGGTTTGGGTTGGACCACTAGGTTGAGTGAACACACTCACTGCGTAAGCCGCACCGCTCGCCACCGGTGTGGCAAAGGTAAATGCGCCGTTTGCGCTGATTGACAGACTATCGCCACCATTGTTGCGCAGCACCAAACCTGTGCCTGTCAAGCCGCTCACGCTGCCGCCAACCGTATAGGTGTTAGTCGTACAGCTAACTGCAACATTCGTCACGTTCGCCGCACCAACAGTGCCGCTGCCATTACTTACCGTGCAGGTTTGGGTCGGGGTGCCGGGCTGGGTGAACACGGTTACCGTGTAAGTCGCACCGCTCACCACAGGTGTGGCAAAGGTAAATGCACCGTTTGCGCTGACCGCAAGACTATCGCCG
This sequence comes from Rhodanobacteraceae bacterium, assembly GCA_043754435.1. Taxonomy (GTDB): domain Bacteria; phylum Pseudomonadota; class Gammaproteobacteria; order Xanthomonadales; family SZUA-5; genus JANNYA01. Next base: position 3,849 of record JAYUUS010000053.1, on the reverse strand, counting down.
CCATTATTGCGCAGTACCAAACCTGTGCCCGTCAAGCCACTGACTGACCCGCCAACCATAAAGCTGTTAGCGGAACAAGTGATTGACACATTGGTGACATTGGCCGCGCCAATGGTGCCGCTGCCATTGCTTACTGTGCAGGTTTGTGTCGGTGCGCTAGGCTGGGTGAACACGGTCACTGTGTAAATCGCACCACTCGCCACAGGTGTGGCAAATGTGAACGCGCCGTTTGCGCTGATCGCCAGACTATCGCCACCATTGTTGCGCAGCACCAAGCCGGTGCCCGTTAAGCCAGTCACGCTGCCGCCAACTGTGTAGGTGCTAGTGGTGCAGCTGACTGCGACATTCGTCACGTTCGCCGCAATGATTGTGCCGCTGCCGTTGCTCACGGTGCAGGATTGCGTCGGTGTGCCGGGCTGAGTGAACACGGTCACCGCGTAAGTCGCACCGCTCGTTACTGGCGTGGCAAAGGTGAATGCGCCATTGGCGCTGATCGCCAGATTGTCACCACCATTGTTGCGCAACACTAGACCTGTGCCTGTTAGGCCGGTGACGCTGCCGCCAACCGTATAAGTGTTGGTACTGCAGCTGACTGCGACATTCGTCACGTTCGCCGCACCAATGGTGCCGCTGCCGTTGCTGACTGTGCAGGATTGCGTCGGTGTGCCGGGCTGAGTGAACACGGTCACCGCGTAAGTCGCACCACTCGCTACCGGTGTGGCAAAAGTGAATACGCCGTTTGCGCTGATCGCTAGATTGTCGCCACCATTGTTGCGCAGCACCAGACCTGTACCTGTCAAGCCGGTCACACTGCCGCCAACTGTGTAGGTGCTAGTGGTGCAGCTGACTGCGACATTCGTGACATTGGCCGCACCAATGGTGCCGCTGCCGTTGCTGACTGTGCAGGTTTGCGTCGGTGTGCCGGGCTGGGTGAATACTGTCACCGCGTAAGTCGCACCACTCGCTACCGGTGTGGCAAAAGTGAATGCGCCGTTTGCGCTGATCGCTAGATTGTTGCCACCATTGTTGCGCAGCACCAGACCTGTGCCTGTCAAGCCGGTGACGCTGCCGCCAACCGTATAGGTGCTAGTAGTGCAGTTGACTACGACATTGGTAACGTTCGCCGCACCCATGGTGCCGCTGCCATTGCTCACTGTGCAGGTTTGCGTCGGTGCGCCGGGCTGGGTTAACACTGTTACCGCGTAAGTCGCACCACTAGCCACCGGTGTGGCGAAGGTGAATGCACCGTTTGCGCTGATTGACAGATTGTCGCCGCCATTATTGCGCAGCACCAGGCCGGTGCCCGTCAAGCCGGTCACGCTGCCGCCAACCGTATAGGTGTTGGTGGTGCAGTTGACCACAACATTCGTCACGTTCGCCGCACCGATTGTGCCGCTGCCATTGCTGACTGCGCAGGTTTGAGCAGGTGTGCCGGGCTGAGTCAGCACCGTCACGCTATAGGCGGCACCAGAGTCCAACCGAGAGGTGAAGGTGAAACTGCCGTTGGCGGTGATATTGAGGTTGTTGCCGAGGTTGTTTTGCAACACCAACCCGGTTCCAACTAAGCCGCTAACGGTGCCGCCCACGGTGTAGCTTGGCAATTCATCGGCACCGATTTCAGGTGCCGATGCGGAGCGCAGGTCGCCATCAATGTCCGTCGTGATGCCGGCGATTGGCGTGCCCGCATTGATCGCTTGGGTGGCAGTCGCTAAGAGATTGAGATTGCCGTTCGCCGCATCGACGAAGAAGTTGCTCAAAGTAATACTACTGGCCAGTGCAGCGACCGAATTAGCGTCGCGCGTGGGTGGGCCTGCTTGCCAAGTCGCAAAGTTAACAGGCGTTCCCGCAGCTGCTGTGCCAAGGTCAAAGTAGCTGGCTGGCGTGGCGCCGTTTCCGAAATAAACGTTGTTGTTCGACGTCCAGGTTCCCGTATTGACCGACTGATCACCGATCGCAAAATGACTGCCCGTACCACCGCTGCGATTGTTATAGAGGATATTATTGCGCAAGGTGGAGAATGTCGGCGTACCGCCACCACGCTGGTAATTCCAACTTGATGTACTACCGCTGGCAGTACCCGCGACAAATATTGAGTTGTAATCAACCGAAATAGTGTTGTTAGTGAAGGCAAAGTCAAAGACACCAATCACCGGGAACGCACCCACCGCTGTTGGTGCCAAACTGATGTAGTTGTTGACAACTGTGGCGTTGCTTGCTTGGGTGCTGGAGCCGTTATAGCGAATACCGATCAGTGCGCCAGTTGCGGCTGCATTGCTTTGCAGACCGAAAATGCGATTGCGTGCAAAGACCGCCGTTCGCACATCACCAATGTTGAGGCCCCGCGTTTCGCCGGTGGTGCCGGAGAAGCGCAGATCACGAATGGTGTTTTCCGTGTACTGGTTTGTGCCCACTGAGGTACCAGCAGAAATACCGGTCAGCGTCCCGGCAGCAATTGTCGTTTCCAGATCACGGATCTCGTTGTTGCGCACCACGTTGTTGCCGCTCATCCCGTTAATCGCTATGCCCAGCAACGAGGTTGCTCGCACTGCAGTTTGACGGATCTGATTACTGGCTATCGTGACATTGTCGGAACCCACGCCGATGAAAATTCCGGCCTGACCAAAATTAATGATCTGATTGTTCTCGATGATCAGGTTACTGTTAAGCCCGGTAACTGCTGCGGAAGTCGAACCAATGCCGTTAAACGGCAGGCCTGCAGTGGGCACGGTACGGTCACGAACGATGTTGCCAGCAATGCGGATGTTGTCATTGCCGGTTACGGTGCCGGTCGAAACATTCACTGCGGTAACACCCGCGCCGCCCTCAAGCACGCAGTTCAACAAGTTATTGTCGCTGGCGTCATTGATGTAGCGAACGATTTCCCCAACGCCTTCATTGCGAATCAACAGAGAATTACCTGCGGCATTTAGACCATCTATCGTCACCCGATCCGCACCATTGAAGTCGATCAGTCGCGCAACTGCCGAGCCACGCACTTCGCGAGCGCCTACTGGGCGTATGTTTACGCTGTAATTGCCAACGCCTTTTTCTGCTAATTGATTAAGGGCAACCGTGCCAGTTTCGGCCGTGAGATCAGAGGTGATGTTAACCACGATATTGCTGGTCAACACGCTTGCATTGAGGACGGCAAACAGACCACCCGTGTTCGTTAACGATGTGATGGTTTCGCCAGCGCCAACATTGATAGTTCCCGCAGTGACTGGAACAATTGTGTAGCTCTGGGGCGTGGTGGGAGGGGTTGAAACCGTATTTACATCTGATGCCACCAAACCAGCACCTGGGCTTGCGCTGACATTGCCAAGCGTATCTTGCGCAATGACAAAATAATTAATCACGTCGCCTATTGCAACACCGCCCATCAAGGCGCTATCAATGGTGCAGCTGTAGTTTGGTGCCGTACCGGCGGTGCATTGGGTGGAAACATAGGCCCCAGCCCCTTTGCGGAAATAAATACGCGGTGTAAAGCCGCCGCCGGCGACTCCTGATAGATCAAAGATCGACACAGCCAGCACGCGGTTGGTAAATAATGTGGTATTCGCCAGCGGGGTGTAGGTGATCGCTGGCCCGTTTAGATCAAGCGGAATGCCGTTAAATTCATCAGCACCAATATCGGGTGTCGTGGCGTTGCGCACATCACCGTCAAAATCGTCGGTAATACCCGAGACCGCTGCACCATTGCCTTCAAGCTGGGTGGCAACCGCTGTATTAATGTGCAAGAAGGTGGCGGCCGATCCCGTTGTTGAGGCGAAAGGAGCATTTTCAGTCACGGATGAGGCGTCACGCGACGCCACTCGGCCTTTGTAGGCAGCCAGTGTTTGATCGCTGGTG
>JAYUUS010000052.1:0-2046 GCA_043754435.1 Rhodanobacteraceae bacterium | reverse complement strand
AAAAGCTGTTCGACTTGGTTAAACAGGCGGATTGCGAGTTCGTCAAGCCGAAGTCACTGGACGTGCTGGGCGTCAAGTTCGGCTTTCGCCAACAGCCTGACGTGATTGAAGTGGGCGAAACGGCGGTCGATCTAATCATTGAACGCTTAGACGCTGAGCGCTTTGTGCGCACGAAGGTCGAGGCTAATGTCGAGGCGCTAGAAACGCTGTCTGATGAGGTTTTGCAGCAAGTGGACTGCGTTCGCCTTAAGGGTGATAACACGCCGTTTGTGAGTGGGGAAAAGGCGCTTAAAGAAAACTTGAAAGCGCTTGGCATTCATTTAGCCAAGATTGGTGATTAAGGTGGCGAACCGTTTCGCCCTCTATGCAGCAATCGGTGCAGGCTGCAAACAGCTGTGCATCGACGAGGAAACCATGCGCGCCATGTTCAAAACCTTGACGCGCAAGGATAGTCGCAAGGCAATGGATGAGTTCGAGCTACTGCGGGTGCTAAACCACCTGCGCGCAAACGGGTTCACCGAAGTTGTAAAGCAAAAAGGCAAGATGTCCCAGGGCGATTTTATGCTGGTGCTTTGGGCCAAGCTCTATAAGCAACATAAGGTGGACGTTAATACCGCCACCGCGCTGGACGCCTGGGTGGCGGCACAAACGGCGGAATTAAATGGCGGCATTGGCATCAGCAGCCGCAAAATGCTGCCTAGCAAACTGGCACGCACGTTGATTGAACGGCTGAAAAAATGGCTGGAACGTGTCGAAAAGTGCCCGGAAGTAGTTCCAGACCAACGCGCGAAGCGGGTCACTACACTCGCCTGAGGAAGAGCGCCCGCTGCGCTGCGGAAACAGCTAAGCGGGCCTCTCTACACCGATCTAGCGGTGCAAAAAGCCAGGGCTCTCCCACCCGACGTCGGGCAGAGCAAGGCTATCACGCCGAGTTAATTCAATGAAAGCACGCCCAATTATTCCCTGGCCGGGTGGCAAACGCCGCCTTTCGAGCCAGCTTTCCCCCTTTTTTAGCGCCCATACCTGTTATGTCGAACCGTTCGCCGGTGGCGCTGCAATGCTATTTGACCGCGAGAAACCGGCCAAGGTTGAAGTCTTAAACGACATCAATCGAGACTTGGTCAGCCTGTATCGAGTGGTTCAACACCATCTGGAAGAATTCATCCGCCAATTCAAATGGTCGCTGGTCAGCCGTAAAATGTTCGACTGGGTGAAGCTGCAAAACGTTGACGGCTTAACCGATATCCAGCGCGCAGCCCGGTTTTTCTACCTGCAAAAGACTTGCTTTGGCGCACACGTTGAAAACCAAACCTTTGGAACGGCGACCACAGCCACGCCTTTTAACCTGCTTAGAATTGAGGAGGCGCTGTCGGCATATCCGCCTTTCGCGCGTTTTGATTGAATGCGTGCCCTGGAGCGAGTGCATCAAGCGCTATGACCGGCCACATACCCTTTTCTTTTGCGACCCACCTTACTGGGAAACTGCAGGGTACAATGTCGACTTCGGCTTAGATCAGTACGAGTTGCTGGCGGAAACGCTTTCGTCAATTCGTGGCAAATTTGTTCTTACCTTGAACGATCACGCTGAGATGCGGCGTATTTTTGGCCGCTTTAAGTCAAGCCAGATTGAAACGACTTACACGCTAGGAAGGATCGGCAAATCGACCAAACGATTCGAACGAGTCTTTCATAGCTGACTTGCGCCACACGTAACTAGCCTTATTTTTTCTATCCCACTAGATGCCACCTGATCCCACTTTATCCCGGATTTATCTAGTTTATGGTGGGGTAGTTATCAAGTTCCTGCTCAGTCATCGGCCGTCGCAACGCGTTCCCTGCCGCAATGCTGTTGTCGAACAACAGCGCCGCTGACCCTCAGTTCGCATCGACCACCAACTTCCGGCCCACAATGGCCTCACCACTGGTCAATGCCGGCCACGGGTCGGCGCCATTCGGCTTGCCGGCCAAGGATCTCGACAATACCGCACGCCCACAGGCAGCAAGCTATGACGTTGGCGCCTACGAACTTATCCAAGAAGGCTTTCG
>JAYUUS010000051.1:0-6018 GCA_043754435.1 Rhodanobacteraceae bacterium | reverse complement strand
CAGTTGCCGCTGCGCCGATCAAATTTTGCCTACGCCCGAGGATGACAATTTGATCAAGCGTGCCGACGTCTAAATCTGAATTAAGTATCTGGGAAAGGTGAAACCCGACGGCAATCAGTGACATGCGCCTGACCTATTGTAAAGAAGTGCGCATAGTACGATCTTGTCGCAGGTTTAGATGCTAGCCGGGGGTGCGATTCAAAAGGATGTTTGGAGTATGTTTTTTGAGTCCACTCTTAAAGAACCGTTCGCCCTGAGCTTGTCGAAGGGCAGAGCCGTACAAATACTAACGCAGCCGCAGCTCTTTTATGGATCACGAAGCTTGTGGCTGCATGCTTCGACAGGCTCAGCACGAACGGGTTTCTTTCAGGGCCACGCTAGCAACCTGTTTTAATACAAGCCTTCCTAACCGTGCAAACGATCTAAATAGCGTGCGATTAGATCTACTTCCAGATTCACGTAATCACCCACCGCACGTTGCACCAAACTGGTTTTTGCCAAGGTATGCGGGATCAGATTGACGCTAAAACGATCACTTTCTACTTCGTTGACGGTCAACGAAACGCCATCTAAGCAAACGGAACCTTTGACGGCGATAAAGCGCATTAACGCCGGGGGTGCGCTGAATTCCCAACGCTGTGAACGCGCGTCATGGCTGATACTTGTGACGAACGCTAGGCCATCAACGTGGCCGCTGACGAAATGCCCACCCAAACGGGAGCTGGGCAATAGCGCCTTTTCGAGATTAACGCTGGCACCCGCTTGGAGCTGCCCGAGCGAGGTTAGGCGCAGCGTTTCGTTGGAAACATCTGCCGAAAAACCGCTGTCAGTAACGTCAAGCGCCGTCAAACACACGCCGGAAACGCTGATGGAATCGCCCGCACGCACGTCTGAACAAAACGTATTTCCGCCCGAATTTTCGTCTAGCTCGACGCGAATTCTTATATCGCTGCCGACGTTCTCATCCCCATTCTCGCTACCCCGTGGCTGCAAACTGACCAGCGTGCCCACGCACTCGACTAAGCCGGTAAACATTTAAAGTGCGCCGAATGCGGTTTTTAGCGGGCCTTCAAATGCCTGCCACCGCTTTGCTGGGAAGTACGCTGGCAAACCCCCTAGACTCAAGTTGGCCATCGCCCAGCGTTCTTCGGAAGCCCTTTCAAGCCCAAGTTTTTGCAGCCATTCGCCCAGCCGCACAAATTCAGTTTTGATGTTGTCAAAGGCAAATTGGAAGTCTAATTCGCTGTGCTCTTTGGCGGCCGCGCTCAGGTGTGCGCTGTGTTCGCTCAATAGCGTGGCAGCATCGTAAAGTCGGTGCATAGGCAACATCTTGGAGCCAGCCATCAGCGCACCTAGCAAGACGTCTCTGCTGTCACGTTCAATATGGAGCCAGCGGGCGTCCGGTAGCGCGCGCCGCAGCACGCGATACTGGCGAATGTCTAAAACCGGCAGCCAATCAACCACTAGCTTAGGCTCTGGGCTTGAGCCAGTGTTGAGCAGCACGCGGCGCAAGGCTTTAAAATAGCGCGAACGCACATGTTCCAGATCAGAGGCGCTAAAGTCGATTGCTAAGCGCTCTTCACCTACTGTGTTCAAAAAATCTTGCCGAACCATCGGAACATTGACTGAAAACCGATCATTCAGCACCAGCGTCTGCGGCGCATGCGCTAGCCACCATGCAATGGCTTCCGCGCCCGACATGGGTAGGCCGGTCAGAAAAATGAGCTTATAGGGCTGATTATCAGCGCCAACGGGTGCGGCTGTTTTAAGTGGCGGTGTTGCCAGCAGTGCAGTGCTATTAGCTAAGGCTTTGTTCAGGCGCGGCAAAATGGGGTCTTTCGCCCGCGCCGAGTCTGGCCGGAGCGCTGCGGCCTCTTGCCAGCTCGTGACCGCTTCACCGCGTTGCCCCAGCGAATCGAGCGCACGCCCACGCAGGCTCATCGCCTCAATACGCTGTTCTGGGGTGCAATTTTTGACCACTACGCTGTTCAAATAGGTTTGCGCATCGCCGGGCCGCCCGGCGTGCAAACGTGCACGCGCCAGAATTAATTTCACCTGCACCAGCTCTGGATCTAGGCCATGCGCAATTTCTGCGGATTCGCGTGCCGCATCAAATTCACCCTGACCTTCATCGATGCTGGCCAGGTGCATCCAAGCGGGGGCAAATTTCGGCGCACGTTCGGTCCAACTCAACGCTTGTGCACGCGCCTCAGCGGTGCGGCCAAAGTCGAGCAAATAGCCCAGCAATGCGTGATTGAGCAGCCAATCGGTCGGGCGGTCTAAGCACGCGGATTTTAGCAGCGCCAAACCGGCCTCAACTTCGCCAATATTAAAATGTAAGCCTACGCGCGCTCGCAGCGCGGTGATAAGCGGTGTTGCGCTTAATATTTCGTCTAAATCACGCGCGGCTAGGGCAAAACGCTGCGTTTTTGTATACAGCTCAGCCCGCACCAGTTTTAAGGTAATGTCACTCGGCGCCCTCTGTGCAGCCAGCGTTAATTCGGCTTCTGCGCTTTGAAGATCGCCGCGCAGCATCAGCGCACGCGCCAACATCACCCGCGCGGCAAAAAAATTCGCTTTAATTTTCACCGCATTTTTAAACGCTTGAATCGCAAAATCGGTGTGCCCAGCGTCTAAAAATGCGCGTCCAACTAGGGCTTGCGCGCGCGCGTCCTGCGGGGCAATTTTTATCGCATGCTGTGCGACAGTTTGCGCGGTGGTAATGTCGCCTCGATCCAGCAGCAAATGCCCACGCCCAAGCAGGGCGGGCAGCGCATCAGGGTCGGCGCGCAGGGCGGTCAGGTATAGTTCTTCCGCACTTTGGGTATCGCCACCGATGGCGGCAAGATTTGCCAAGCTAGAATGCGCAACGCTTAAATTAGGGTCCAACATTGACGCCGCTTTGTAGCCGCCTTTTGCGCGTGCCAAATCCCCTTTTGCCAGATGCAGCTGGGCAAAATTCATATGTAAAATAGGGTCTTCTGGCGCTACCAGCAGCGCGCGCTCAAATAAGTCTTGCGAGACTTGCGTATTGCCGGTGCGCGCATGTGCAATAGCGCCCAGGTGCAGGGCGTCGATACTGTCGGGCGTATTGGCTAAAAGGATGTCAGCCAGTGCAACCGCCTGCGCGTTGCGGCCAGCGGCTAGGTGGGTACGGAGTTCTTTTAACATTAGATCAGATCTTTAAGTTTCGGCGCAAATTTTTGGCGGATTGTGGACTTAAAAATGTGCAAGCGCCGCACTGATGCGCTTCTCGATATAACTTTCTAATTTTGCATTAAGCAAAAAGCCGCAGTGCCCGCCCGTCTCCAAGATTTCCAGCGCCATTGAATCAGGACGCTCTAACGTATAAAAATCGCCGACCGGAATCACCGGGTCGTCAACCGAGGCAATGAGCAGCGTGGGAATCGTAAGTGCTTTAAGCCGATCAAAGCCAACACTATAGCCGTCCAAATACGCATCAAAGGTCGAATATTCGGTGTGTTCTAGAATCAGCGCCTCGGTCAATTCGCGCAAATTCATGCCTTTCCAGCTGGCAAAGTTGAAATGTCCAGGAAATAGCTTTTCCTTGAGCCGCAGGGAAGCCGTCCATTTGCGCAAAAAATAAGCTTGATAAAACCAAGGCGCAACCTCAATCGCTTCCAGCGAACGCTTAGGCACGAGCGGCGGGCAAACTGAAAACACAAACTCAAATGCCTCAGGAATAGCGCGCGCGACCCGCAGCGCAAAATTGCCGCCCAATGAAAAGCCGCCAATAATCGCCCGCCGATGCGGCACTTGCGCCAAAATTGCCTGCACCGCACCCACGACTTCATCCAAACGGCAGGAATGAAACAGCTCTTTATTGAGCTTGTGCGTATCTCCGTGGTCGCGCAGATTGAGCCGAAATACATCGAACCCGTCGCTATATAAATGCCCGCCGGTAGAAATCAAATAGCTTGAGCGCACGCTGCCTTCCCAGCCGTGAATCATGATGACTAAACCACGCGAAGGAATGCTTGCGCTATCTGGCTGCAACGCCAGTAAACCAGACAGCGTGACGCCATCACCACAATCGAGCAAAATTTCGCGTTCGGCGCTTAAAAAAGCCGGGAAGCGCCGACGCGCTTGGAACCCGCGTAGGCCAGAACTGGCTAAAACACTCTGTAGATGCGGGTTTTTAAGCCAGCCGCGCGCTGCGAATGAACGTTTCAAGGTTTGGCACTCAAGGTATTTTGCGGGTGGTTTTCCGCGTTAGGCTGGCGATCATCGCTTTGACGATCATTGTTGTGCGGCGCGTCCGGATTGGCACCGACCACGCGCGAAATCGCATTTTTCGATAATTCTGCGAGCGCCCGACGCGCATTCGCCGCAACCGGTACGATTGGCAGGAAATGTACCTCAGCGTCGCCGCCGGACTCGCCTAATAAACGTACAAAGTTACTCAAAAAGCTCTCGCCTACACGAAACGGCACGCTGTGCGCCAGTGCACCATCGCGTGCATAGCGTAGCGCAATCGGCTGCACCGGCACGGCGGCTTCCACCGGCGGCTGAAAAATGCGCGCGTGGAAGGTGCGCACGACAAAACTGGTGCTGGAGCCTCCTTCCGGGAACACGCCTACGGATTCGCCCGCACGCATGCGCTCAACCATCAGTTGCGCCACCGCAGCAAGCGAATCCGTGTTGCCACGACGGTGATAAATCGTGCCCGCGCGGCGCGCCATCCAGCCAATTAGCGGCCAGCGTGAGATTTCCGACTTCGCGACAAAATGCACCACGCGCTGGCTATGAATCAAGGTGATATCCAGCCAGCTCACGTGATTGGCCACGCTTAAACAAGCACCCGCATGTGCCACACCAAACTTGACAAGACGAAAACCAAAAATGCGCATCAAGTTCCCCTGCCAAAAGCGCACCATGTGATAGTCCAAGCGCTCACCGGCAATGTAAACCCGCGCGGTAATTGGGTTAATCATGATTAAAGTGATCGGCAAATGCACCAAAAGGTGCCAAACCAGCATCGGCACACGATAGGTGTAGCGCCACCAGCGCACATCAGAAGAATGTTCGATATTCACGGTGGCGATCATCCTCCGGCAGGCAAAGCGTTTGTACGTATTTGTTAGTGTTTCACCAAATCATGACGGAAGTTTAGTATTGCGGCATTGGAGCCGCTATTCAATGTCCGCGCGACACGCAGTCGTGTTCAGCTATTCAAAAAACCATTTCGCCGTAGTAGCCGGTATGCACGAAAAACTTTATTCGCACAAAAGCATTTCGCCGTAATGGCCGGTATGCACGAAGAACTTTATTCGCACAAAAGCATATCGCCGTAGTAGTCGGTATGCACGAAGAACTTTATTCGTACAAAACCATTTCGCCGTAGTAGCCGGTATGCACGAAAAACTTTATTCGCATAATCCTAATTCGCCATTAGCCCGCAAAAAATAGTAACGTCAGCGTTTGTTTTTGCTGAGCTTAACCAATGTCGATAAACGCCTCCACGCTGGCCCCAAATTTGGCTCCAAAGCTACTAACACTGCTTGCCGAAATGCCCAAAGCAGAGCTGCATATTCACATTGAAGGCTCGCTGGAGCCTGAACTTATTTTTGCACTGGCTAAGCGCAACGATTTGAGTTTGCCCTATCCGAGTATTGAAGCCCTGCGGGCGGCGTATGCGTTTACCGATTTACAGACGTTTTTAGACATTTATTACGCCGGGGCCAGCGTATTGCTGACCGAGCAAGATTTTTTTGACATGGCGGCGGCTTATTTACGTAAGGCAGCGGCGGAAAATGTGCGGCGTGCGGAGCTGTTTCTTGACCCGCAAACCCATACCGCGCGCGGCGTTGAGATCGGCGTGGTGTTTGCCGGGTTGACGCGCGCGATTAAAGAAGTGGGTGCCGAGACGGGCATCAGTGCGGACTTAATTTTATGCTTTTTGCGGCATTTGAGTGAGGAGGAGGGGATTGCCACGTTGGCGCAAGCACTGCCATATCGCGAACAGTTTATTGGCGTGGGGCTGGATTCCAGCGAAAG
>JAYUUS010000050.1:0-2049 GCA_043754435.1 Rhodanobacteraceae bacterium | reverse complement strand
ATGGCTGCTGAATCATGAGTGCGCTCCGGCTTTGGGGTGACCCAAAGCACCCAGAACGCCCCATTTTTTATCCCCTAAATTTGTTCTTTCAAACCGCGCGTCGCTGCACCATTAACTTCTTAATCTCAGCAATTGCGCGCGCTGGATTTAAGCCCTTCGGGCAAGTCTTCGCACAATTCATAATCGTGTGACAGCGATACAGCCGGAACGGGTCTTCAAGATTATCTAAGCGTTCGCCGGTCGAGTCATCGCGCGAATCGACGATCCAGCGGTAGGCTTGCAGCAACACCGCTGGACCTAAATAGCGGTCACCATTCCACCAGTAGCTTGGGCACGAAGTGCTGCAGCAGGCGCACAGAATACACTCGTATAAGCCGTCAATTTTAGCGCGATCATCGACGCTTTGTAGGCGCTCGCGATCCGGTGGCGCTGGCGTTTGCGTGGTAATCCAGGGTTTGATTGAGGCGTATTGCGCATAAAAATGAGTTAAATCCGGCACCAAATCTTTAATCACAGGCATGTGCGGCAAGGGATAGATTTTCATCTCCCCGCTCACATCGGCACAGGCCTTAGTGCACGCCAAGGTGTTGGTGCCATCAATGTTCATCGCGCACGAACCGCAAATACCTTCGCGGCACGAGCGTCTAAAGGTCAGCGTCGGATCGATTTCAGACTTAATCTTAATCAGAGCGTCCAGCACCATTGGCCCACACTTGTCGAGATCAACCTCATAAGTGTCGGTGCGCGGATTGGCATCATCATCCGGGCTCCAGCGATAAATTTTAAATTTCTTGATCCGTGTTCCACCCGTGCTGGGGAAGTGCTTCCCCTTGGTGAGCTTGGAATTTTTCGGGAGCGTAAATTCAGCCATTTTGGATTCCTCGTCCTAGGTGGAAGCGGGTGTAGAACTTGTGTCTGGACTTGCGGCCGGAGTTGCAACAACTTTGGCTTTAAGCGGCTGGGCAAATCGCGCCAAGTCACCGCCGCGTTTGCCAAGCTGCTCACGCCGACTGGCTGCGCTAAGCGTTGGCTTTGCGGCACTTGTCTGCCGTGTCGCTTGCGCGAGACTTGTGCTTGTTTTCGCGGTTAATTTTGAACCGCCTGATTTCGTTGACTTTTTCATAACTTGCCCAGTGTTTCCGATTAGTATTTCCGTTCTTTAGGTGGCACCGACGCCACGTCGCTGGTCATGGTGTTCATATGCACCGGCCGGTAATCAATGGAGACTTTGCCGCTGGCAACATCCACATGGCTAAGCGTGTGCTTCATCCAATTGACGTCATCGCGCGCTGCAAAGTCCTCATGCGCGTGCGCGCCACGAGTTTCCTTGCGGTTTTCGGCCGAAACAATCGTTGCTTGTGCATTGCCAAGCAAGTTTTGTAACTCCAAGGTTTCAACTAGGTCTGAATTCCAAATCAAACTTCGATCTAGCACTTTGACATCTGCAAAACCACGATAAATTCCGTCCATTTTTTCGCAGCCCTCCAGCAAGGACTTGCTGGTGCGAAACACCGCAGCATCCGATTGCATGGTTTTTTGCATATTTAAACGCAACTCAGCCGTCAGTGTGCTGCCGCTGGCATAACGTAATTTATCGAAATTATCCAAGGCAGGATCGAAAGCGGATGCTGGCAGTTCTTTATGTGGCTGATTTGGCTTGAAAATATCGTTGCAGCGATTCGCAACGGCGCGCCCGAACACGATCAAGTCAAGCAAGCTGTTTGAGCCCAATCGATTGGCCCCATGCACCGACACACAGGCCGCTTCACCCACAGCAAACAAGCCCGGCACGACCACATCTGGGCTATCACCCACTTTATGCACCACTTCGCCGTGGTAGTTGGTCGGAATGCCGCCCATGTTGTAGTGCACCGTTGGCAGCACCGGAATCGGTTCTTTCGTCACATCAATACCGGCGAAAATTTTCGCAGACTCGGAAATACCGGGCAGGCGCTCGTGCAAAACATCGGGGCCCAAGTGCTGTAGATGTAGATAGATATGGTCTTTATTTGGGCCTACGCCTCGGCCTTCGCGAATTTCTTTGGTCAT
>JAYUUS010000049.1:0-18216 GCA_043754435.1 Rhodanobacteraceae bacterium | reverse complement strand
CGCGCATTATGGTCACACCGCTAAAGCAATGAGCTATTGTACACTATAATTAAGTAACTAACTATATGTTTTGGGTAGAAAATCAACAGCCTGCTAGCAGCTCCGAAACATCTAGTCGGGTTATTTTTGCAAGTTTCAGTTCTGAAAAATCCACCGGAATGCGCGCCAAGGTTAGACGCTGAGCATGCACAGACTTTTTTCCAGCGGTTTCAAATTCGACTATACAGCGCGGCGCAAAGTCACCAAAGGACGGCTTTTTATTTTCTTTGGCGGTCACGACTAAACGGTCAGCGATAGCAGCGCGAACAGTCTCGACAGGATTAACGCCGCCGCTAGCACTCATACGCCGCTCGCTGGCCAAACTAGAGGCCTTGTCGAAAGTCAGTGGGGGATAATTGCCTAGCGTCTCCAAACCCTGCACGCCACCGATGCGCGATCTATACAGCCACGTTTTTAAGCCCGTTGGCCGCACATTTAGCATAAGCCCTGCATGACCTTCAAAGCTGTATCGCCCCGGCTTGCTTACCGCATCAAGTGCAGTTTTCGTTTTGGCGAGCTGGAATCTCGGCTTACTTTTTTTGGCTTTCTTTGTTTGAATCATAATGTCAGTCCGTTGGTGTAGCTGTGAACCAATCTGTGAACCAATCTGTGAACCAATTGGAATACTACAGCCCTACACGCAAAAAAACTAACTTGGACTAAAATTCAATAAAAACAACGATTTAAGCTCTATCCTGAAGTCCGAGAAAGTCCGATAAAAGCCAAAATCAACGTTCTTTTAATCCGTTGGTCCCGAGTTCGAATCTCGGGCGACCCACCAATAAAATTAAAGGCTTAGTTGCACTTGTAGCTGTGGGCCTAGTGTTTTTTGCATCATTGCAAATATCGGAAAGCTGCACTGGCAGGCTTTTTAAGAGCTCCCTAACCATGATCGCGCGCAAGATACCTTATTATTTCAGCATCTCTGAGATACCCACCAAGTATTTACCGCAGATTTTTCCATCAAGACCGATTTGGTCACTGAATTGCTTTGTGTCTGTTGGCTCGCCACTTCGGATATAGATGACGGCTGCACTCAAAATTAGCGAGGTTACGCAGTTACTCAAGTCATGCACTAACTCCCGTGCCGGTTTTAACGCAACAGCTTTAAAAGTAGCGGGTATGTTTTGGAGAACCATCAAAGGTGCTAGCAGCTGTATTTGCTGGCTGACTAAATTTTTAACCAATGACTCGTCTGGCGGACTCTGAGAAAAGTGCAGATTAAAATAGAATAAGGGGTCGATGGAAGGGAAGCTCATTACCAAGCGCGTGTCATGAGTTGCGGTAGAAAAAATTTCCCCTGAACTTTCTGTGTACTCTAGGGCCGTACATCCCAGATTTTCCAACCAATTTAAAAGTATAGGACTAAATATCTGAAGTGCTGCTTGTTTACCCACATTCATTTTTTCCTCGCTATCAAATGCGGCTGCTCTCATTATTCTCATAATCTGCTAATTTAAAGTTCTAAGCAATATGCATATGGGAAATTTTTGCTCTACACACCTTTCGCTAGTTGATTTTGCCATATAAACCTTATGGCATTTATCCCCGCTTATTCATTAACTCACATATCGAATTGTAAGTTGCACATAAATAGTTTTTTGTGTGGTTTTAATGTAGCAAATGAATTGGTTGACCTGCCCCTGGTTATCGACAGCAATATATTGAGAAAATAGCTGTTGTGTTGGATACCCAACAGACGGCATGCAGGCGTTGATGGTGTATTAGCCATCTGTAATCCGAATGAGTCGAGCCTCTTTCGCTCTCCCTATTTTTCGTGCTTACACAGACAGGGACTACTTCTTAATCGGATAAACTAGAACTCTTCAATATGGACAATACTTCTTTAATCATCGTCGACGATGACGTAGGTTTTGTGCGCGCGGCTAGTGCAATCGCTACGCAGAAAGGGTTTGAAGTAACGATCGCCGGAACGCTTGAGCAAGCACGTACTCGACTACGCACAAATCTGTTTGATCTGGCAGTTATCGACCTATCCCTACCTGATGGCAATGGTCTAGATTTGCTAGAGCATATTGATTTGGGCGGTAGAACGCAGGTGATTGTTATCACTGGCATGCCAACGGTCGAATCCGCGCTTAAAGCGCTGCATTTACCGCTGTTGGACTATGTTTTAAAACCGTTGAACGCGGCGGATTTTGGTGCGCTATTGGATCGGGCGCGTAAGTCGCGGTTGGTGCCGCGCAGTGTGGTGAGCGAACAATGGCACGGAATGGTGACACGCTCTGTGCCTATGGCCCACCTCAAAGACCAAATCGTGCGGGTTGCCAAAATCGACGCGAGTGTATTTCTAGAGGGTGAAAGCGGGGTGGGTAAGGAATTGGTGGCCAACGCTATTCATCACGAAAGTGGGCGCCAGGGAAGTTTTGTAGCCTTAAATTGCGGCGCGGTGCCGCCGGAATTACTGACAAGTCAATTGTTTGGTCACGAACGGGGTAGTTTCACCGGTGCAAGCGCACGTCATGTGGGGCTGTTCGAGCAAGCGATGGGTGGTACCTTATTTTTGGACGAACTAACCGAAATGCCGACGCATTTGCAGGTACATCTACTTCGAGCCTTAGAAACAAAGAAAATCAGACGCGTGGGTGGCCTTGAAGATTTTCCAGTCGATGTGCGGGTGATTAGCGCCACTAATCGAGCTTACAAAACTGCCATTGCCGAAGGCCGGTTAAGGGAAGATCTTTATTATCGGCTTGCGGAATTTCACCTGCTTATTCCGCCGCTGCGGGAACGTCCCGACGACATTTTGTGCCTCGCCGAGTTCTTTTTGCAAAAGTTAAACGTTAGGCAACTAAGTTCACGCGCGCTATCGCAAGCAGGGGCAAAACTTCTCCAAAATTACCACTGGCCCGGCAACGTTCGCGAGCTTAAAAATATTATTCAACGCGCCTACGTGATGGCTGACGATGACTTTATAACGCCGTTGCTTCCTACTGATGCGCGCAGCGCAGTGGTGGACGAGCCGGCCGATACCATTTCTTTTCCAATCGGCCTTTCAATGCACGAGGTCGAAAAACAGTTGCTGCTAAAAACCTTGGCCTATTTCGATCAGAACAAAGCAAAAACAGCCGAAGTCTTGGGAATTACCACCAAGACCATTCATAACAAACTTGCCGCTTATGTTGTGGAGCATGAAAAAACTCGAGCTGCCGCGGGCTTGGCACGCAAAAATTGACCGCTGACTGTAGCGGCGCGGTTCCAGACTGGACCTCGCGCGGCTACCGCTGCTTGAGCACTGATAGGAAAGCCGTATCTCAACAAGATAAGGGCACCTTCCGCCGCAGTCAGTAATTTAAGCTGTGCAAAGCCCCTGCCAAAACGACGCCGATCACAGACGTCAAGCCGATCAAAATCTGTGCTCTAGCACTAAATGCAGATTTCAAGAGATCGGAAAAAAATTCCTTTATGAGAAATTATTTACCATTGCGAAAATCGCTAACTGGTTTGTGGCACTAGCCACACGCGTCAACGTCGAGATCAACGGATCTGCAGGAAACTCTGCAGAGTCAACCGGGCTATGCGTATGGGCCAAATTTCCGTCGCGTCAACCCAACCCTGTGCTCACCAAAAACGGAAAAAATTTCTGACACGGAGGTATTTTTTCCACTGTGAAACTTGGCATTACCTTTGCAAATGAGTGCTGCAGACCTCTGCATTTATAACCCCTATCTGGGTTAGTAAATTTCTTGAAAGTCCCAACATTTAGGAGAATTTTATGAGTACAAGTAGCAATCAAAGCAGCAGCAAATCGGGCAGTAAGGCCCAAGACGAAAACAGCAGCCGTGGTAGCAGTCAATCTTCCGGCTCCGGTTCTAAAGGCAGTTCGTCGGGCAGTGTCTCGTCGGGTAGTGGCAGCTCATCGGGCGGCTCTAAAGGCGGTTCATCCAGCTCGTCAGGCGGCAGCTCATCCGGCGGCGGTTCCAAAGGCGGTTCTTCTAGCTCCGCTGGTGGACCGAGTTCTAAAAGTGGTGGCAATAATGAGTCGGGCGGTACAGAAAACCGTGGCTTCGCCAGCATGGATTCCGAGCGTCAACGCGAAATCGCATCCATGGGCGGTAAGGCTGCGCATGAATCCGGGCACGCCCATGGGTCCACTTCCGAACAAGCTCGTGAAGCTGGGCGTCACTCCCATGATAACGATGGAAAAAATAGCAGCCGAGCATCAAGCGGCGGCAATCGTTAAATAAGCGCTATGGTCAGGGAGCGTAAGGCTCCCTGATCATAGCCCTTGCGCTATTCGCGTCATATTTCTTCTTTCTTATAAAGAAATGTAATAAGGGGGCTTTTAGCTCCATACCGCTTAAAAATTTATCGCGTTCACTTAATAAACTATAAGGAAGTTGATCTATGAGCACCAGGAACATTCTTACCACCTTAACCGAAGAACACCAAATCTTGCGTGGGTTATTCGCCCAGATGGATGAAACCACTGATTCGGCGGAAAAAACGCGCCGGGGGTTACTCAGTAAAATCGAACAACATTTGACGCCGCATGCAAAGTGGGAAGAGGCCGTGCTGTACCCGGCTTTTAAAGAGCGTGCGGACCGCGAGGGCTTAAAAACTCACGCTGAGGCAGTCACTGAACATATGGTCGTGGAAGAGGTTGTCATTCCCTCCGTCAAAGCTGCTGATGTGGGCACGCCGCAATTCGCCGGGCGGGTAAAAGTGTTTGGAGAGCTTATTGATCACCATGCGACAGAAGAAGAAAAAACCATGTTCAAAATGGCTAAAACAATGTTTAGCGCAGAAGAACTCGGGCAATTAGATCAGCAATACGAAGAATGGAAAAGCTCGCCTGAAGGGGTCACAGCTGTGGCCTACGCAACCGCTGAGCTCAATCTATTGGCGAACAATTTTTTAGCTCAAGACTGATTTGATCCGCAAATTTGAAAAGCCCCCAACAATTTGATTCAACCGCCTTCACTAAAAGGCGATTAGGAGATTGGTATGACTGCATCAAAAGCTTCGGAACTTCGCGACACAGCTAGCACACCTAGTTTGGAAGCCATTGACCGCCAAATTAAGGATGCCAACACTACTGCTAGTGCCGTTCCTTTTAATGTCGAAAAAGCCAGTGAGTATGATCCGGCGCGTGCAAAAAATCCGGCCAGCGGGCCTCAAAGTAAACCCCCATCGTACTCAGCAACGGCTAGTACGCTCAGCGAAAATAATGTGTCTGAAAAGACGGGGCGATCTAGCACGCCCGGTGAAGGGCCGTCACCTGTTCTAACACGATTGCGCACCGATGCCAGCGGGCAGGTATTGACTACCAATCAAGGCGTACCCATCGGCAATAATCAAGACTCGTTAAAAGCAGGACTGCGCGGCCCGGCATTGCTGAAAGATTTTATCTTGCGCGAGAAGATTACTCACTTTGATCACGAGCGTATTCCAGAACGCATCGTGCATGCGCGTGGTTCTGCAGCGCATGGCGTTTTTGAGTCCTACGGTGCATTTGACGCCATTACCCGCGCTTCGTTGCTTTCTGCCCCTGGTAAACAAACGCCGGTGTTCGTACGTTTTTCGACGGTCGCAGGCGAGCGTGGTTCTAAAGATACTGCGCGTGATGTGCGGGGGTTTGCGGTTAAGTTTTACACCGACGAAGGCAACTGGGACTTAGTCGGCAACAACATGCCGGTGTTTTTCATTCAAGACGCGATGAAGTTCCCGGATCTCGTACACGCGGTAAAGCCTGAGCCGCATAACGGTATGCCCCAGGCAGCTTCTGCACACGACACTTTCTGGGATTTTGTCTCACTGATGCCGGAGTCGACCCATATGTTGATGTGGTTGATGTCGGATCGAGCGATTCCGCGCAGCTATCGCATGATGCAAGGCTTTGGCGTGCATACCTTTCGCTTCGTCAATGGCAGCGGCACCTCGACATTCGTAAAGTTCCATTGGACACCGCTGCAAGGTACGCACTCTTTGGTCTGGGACGAAGCGGTTAAAATTTCCGGCTGTGACCCGGACTATCACCGGCGTGATTTATGGGATGCCATTGAAGCGGGGGCTTATCCCGAGTGGGAGTTGGGGGCGCAGATATTTTCCGAAGAACAAGCGGAGCGCTTTAGCTTTGACGTGTTAGATGCCACCAAATTAATCCCTGAAGAATTGGTGGCTATTACACCCCTGGGAAAAATGGTTCTTAATCGCAACCCTGACAATTTTTTTGCCGAAACCGAACAAGTAGCCTTTTGCACGGCTCATGTGGTGCCGGGCATCGATTTTTCCAACGATCCTCTGTTGGCAGGCCGAATTCATTCGTATGTGGATACCCAAATATCGCGCTTGGGCGGCCCGAATTTTCATGAAATTCCGATCAACGCGCCAATCGCGCCGGTTCATAATAATCAACGCGAGGGAATGCACCGACAAACCATTCATCGCGGACGCGTTGCCTATGAGCCTAACTCCCTGGCGGGCGGCTGTCCTTTTCAAGCCGGTGCAGCGGGGTATGTGCCCTTTCCTGAAGTAGTTAAAGGGGATGAAGTGCGCGGCAAGCCAGAGAAATTTGCCGAACACTATAATCAAGCTCGGCTATTTTATGCCAGCCAAACGCCGATCGAACAAGCGCACATACAAGCCGCGTACCGATTTGAGCTTAGCAAGGTGCAAATTCCGGCAATTCGCGCCCGGGTTATCTCTATGTTGCGCAACGTATCGCAAGAGTTAGCGCAAGCTGTTGCCACTGATTTAGGGCTAGTTGACCTACCGCCCGCTATGCCGCCCGTGCTCGCGCCTGCGCCTGTAGCGGAGATGGAACAATCCCCCGCGCTTTCGCTATTTGCACGGCCCGGCACAGTCGGGGTACAAACGCGGCGCATAGCGATTTGGGTGGCGGATGGCGTAGACGGCAAGCAAGCGAAATCAATTTTTACCCACTTGCGCGCGCAAGGGGCGAACCCCCGTATGGTCGGGCCCCGAATTGGGGTCTTCAAAAGCATGGACGAATCCAACCTTGAGGCGGTTGCATCGCTAGAGACTGAGCCGTCAGTTCTATTTGATGCTTTAGTATGCCCATCAGGCGATAGCGATTTCATCAATACTTTTATGCGTGATGGACGCGCCGCTGAATTTATCAAGGATCAATACCGGCATTGCAAGACTATTATGCTCGTGGGTCAGGCCCGGGCAATGCTTGGTCACCTTGGACTCTCAGAATCTAAAAGTGTGCAACCGGGCATTATTTTGGCGGCTAAAACAGGCACCAATGAGCTGAAAGAATTTATCGAGACGCTGGCGCTACACCGCCATTTTAGTCGTGAATCCGATCCGCCTTTATTGTAAAGAGAAAAGGGGCTGGTGGCTGCAGTTAAATACTTATTAGTGACGGAGCGTGCTGTAGCCACGCTCTATCATTTAATTTAAAATTTGTTTGATCTTTAGTTTAAGATTTTTTTGAGGGCAAAATCTCCGGTCTGTACCTATCACTAAACGGCGTTAAAATTATGTTGAATTCAAGCGCTCTCTACGAAGCAGTCTTTAACAAGACCACTACGGGAGGCTTTTTGCTTTCGCCTACACCGGAGGGAATTATCCTTGCGGTAAATTTGGGTATCGAGTGCTGGAAGCGGATACTGCCTCCTCAGCCATGCGCCTACTCAGTACCGGCGTACACGTCGCCCTGCTAATAACGGATGTGGGGCTGCGCGGCGGGGCCAATGGTAAACAGCTCGTGGATATGGTGCGGGGAAAAACTTCTGACCTACCCGTGATTTTCATTACCGGTTTCGCTGGCACTGAATCTCTGTCAAGTGAAAATGTTATCAGTAAACCCTTTCAGACCGGCGTATTGGTGGACTTAATTAAAGATCTTATTACCAAGGCTTCTAAGGTTTGAGCTATTACCCATGCCTGCCCTGTTCCTTAATATTTGCGCACTTCCTACATGCTCAAAAAATCCCCAACACCACATCGCTATTATTTTGCGACGGTTGATGGGTGTATGGGGTAGCTGCTATTTCTAACGCTTAACTTTTTGCAAATCAAAATTCGAAATTACTAGCCCTGGCGATGCGGCGTGTTTTGCACTGCCAGCGCACCCATGCGATGTTTACGTAAGTCGACTAAGCCATCGCGCGCTAGCAGCTTCACGGGTTTAGAGTAACCGGTGCCATTAACAACTTTTTCGAATTTTGCGATGGTGAGAAAACGGCACTAGCGCCACTGTTCATGGCGCTGGTGGGCGCTTTATTTCTTTTTATTGGTATCGTTACCCTGACTTCCCAGTGTGCTGGAACCCTGACTTCCTGAAGTGCTGGAACCCTGACTTCCTGAAGTGCTGGAACCTTGATTTGCCGAAGGGTTTGAACCCGAGCTTGCAGAAGCAGTGCCGTTTTGTTTGTTAGCCGCTGCAACACGTGCAACGCTGATACGATTGTCGATATCAGAAACTCCGGCACAGGCTTCCACTAAATCTTCGATCTGATGTTTTACGCGGCGATCCGTGACCGAACCTTCTAAAGTCACTTTGCCTTCGCTTACCCGAACAGTGATCTCTGAGGCATCGATATGGTGAGCTTCAGTCAAGCGCTCATGAATATCTTCTTGCAAACGCTCATCGGAGCGCTTGTAGCCTTTGGGACCTAGGCCTTTGAAACTCTGCGACTGGCGCGACTGGTCACTATATTGATTTCCGCCAAAATCGCTACGCTCACTTAGATTGGAACTGCTGCGTCCATTTGATGACATCATATTGCCGTAGCTTGTGGAGGGTGAGCGATCGTTCCCGTACTGACCCGTGTTGCTCTTGCTAACTTGATTTTGTCCACGGCTTGCACCACCGTAATTCTGCAAAGAACTGCCGGAAAAATCGCGGCTGTACCCCTGGTTGCCAGAGCTTGAGTTGGCGTCGTTAAAACTTTGGCTGTAGCTTTCGTTAGGGCTGTAATCGGTGCCGAAGTATTCTCCCGCATGGCTACCCCAATCCTGAGCACTATTACTTCCCGATAGCCCAGTGCGCCCTGACTGGAAGTTAGGATTACCACCGAATTTTTGATTTTGGCGCTCCGCATTCTGACCATAAGATGGGCGGTTTTGGCCTTGGCTATAAGCGGAATTTTGTTGCGAATACTGGCTGCGATCTGCATCACCGTATTGATCGTCCTGACTGTAGTGTTGATCCATACCGCTTTGCGATCCCCAGTTACTCAAAGACGATTCACGCCCGGCATTTCGACCATTTTGCGCGGCATTTCGACCATTTTGCGCGGCGCTGCGGCCGCTATGCGACTGCGCTTCGGCATCCGCGTGTTGCTGATTCCCGTGTTGCTGATTCCCGTTTTGCTGATTAAAGGGTTGATTGTTCTGGAAATTTCGGTTTTGACGAGGGTTAGAATTTGAATGGTCCTGATTTGAATAATCATGGGCATTTTGTTGACTGCGCTGATTCATGTTGAAAGCTCCTGGAAATAAAAATGGCGAAATCAATTGATTCGCTTAGTTTATCTAGCAGCTTCCGTGCCACTCGCAGAGCCAAGAAAAGAGCGGGAAATTTTTTCGCCTCGCGAATTACTGTAGGGAAATATTTACTATCTGCACAGGTATTACAGTGCTAAATTAACTTATTTTTTATAAATGCGCTGTACTCGAATCTATGCGCCCGGAGAAAAAATTTCGTGGCGGGAAGAATTTTATACGCTACCCTTCTTTGAAACCAATTTGACGAGAATGCGCAAATGATTCACGCAACACCAGATGCAAATGCGGTCAAGCTCGGCTCTAGCATGACTGCATACATCACTCGTCTATTCCGTTGGTCACTGTGTATATTGAGCGCGTGTTTGTTGCTCAGCACCCCGATCTATGCACAAAGCTTTAACGTGGGCATCAGTGGCCCCGCTGGTGCCGTTGGCCCGGGCTCTATTCAAACCTACACGCTCAGCATTAATAACCCTTCAAGCAGCACGACTTTAAACAACATCCGCTTGAATTTAAGTCTAGCTGCAGGCTTAGAATTGGTCGATCCGGCGGCTATCGGTTGTGCTAATGCTACAGGCGTGCAAATTTGTAACACCTTAGCCACGCTAGCACCCTTGCAATCGAATACGCGCAATTTCCAATTGCGTATGCCTGCCACGCTCAGTTCCCCGCCGCAACAAAGTTTTGCCATTGCCTACAGTGCGAATGCTGGTACGCAAGCCAGCGCCCCGGGTGGTTCGGCGGCGGCGGTAGTGTCGGTGGCGCGTAGTTTGAGTTCCAGCGGCAGTGCCAGTCCCAGCCCGGTGAATTCCAGCAACGATTTTACTTATCAGCTAAACCACACGCTTTCAGGCCCGAACCTCAGCTGGGATGGCATCAGCATCACCCTGAATGCGCCCGCCCAAGTTTTGCTTGGAACTGCAAGCGGCAGCGGTTTTAACTGCACGGGCACAACGAGCACGCAAACCTGCACTTCTACCACTGCGGCAATGGGCGTCACTAACCGTAGCCTCAATGTGCCTGCCACGGCCGCACTCGTACCGGTCTTGACACCGGTGTTGAGCACTGTTTCCGCCAGCGGTGCTTTTCTGACCGCCGCCAGCGTATCCATCGCACAAACCATTGTGCCGCCACCGCTAGATTTGGCGCTGAGCAAGACCTTGGACTCAGCCAGCCCAACGGCACCCGGCTCGACCGTGCAGTTTCGCCTAGGCGTGCGCAATCTATCAGTATTGGGGGGGCAATCGGCCACTGGCTTTCAGGTGCTTGACACGCTGCCCGCCGGCTTGAGCATGATCTCCGCACAAGGCACCGATTGGAGCTGCAGCGGCAGCACTGCCATTGCCTGCACCTATTCGGCAAGCCTAGCGCCGCAGCAGCAGACGCCTGCACTCATCATTGTCGCGCAGTCACTGGCATCCATTTCCGGCACGGTCATCAATTCCGCCATTTTAACCGCCACCGGCGACAGCAATAGCGCTAATAATTCCGCCAGTGCCGGTGTTTCCTTTAATATTGCGGCGCTGCGTTTGCTAAAAACTGGGCCTGCTAGCGGCTTTGTTGGAGAAACGCTTGAGTATCAATTGGCGCTCAGCAACACCGGAAATGCCCCAGCCGCGAACGTCAGCATCAGCGATAACCTCCCTACCGCGTTAACCTTCGTTTCTGTTAGTGGCGCTGACTGCAATAACGCCAATCCTGTGAGCTGTAATGTGGCCTCGCTGGCGGCGAATGCAAGCGTCAATGTGATAGTGCGGGCGCGGGCTGAGATTACCGGCACGATCATCAATACTGCCAATGCCAGCAGTGGTTTGCTAACGGCCACGGCAAGCGCGAGCACAGTAGTGGCGGCCAATGTTGATGTACAAATTCGCAAAGCCGGGCCAAGTTCAGTCGATCCAGGTGGCAGCTTAAGTTACACGCTCAGCGTCAGCAATGTCGGTGCCTCGCCCGCCACCTCAGTGCGCGTAGTCGACAGTTTGCCGCCTGAAGTGCAGTTCGTCAGCGCGGAAGGGCAAGCTTGGACTTGCACGGGCCGCGCGCAAATCGAGTGCAGCTTGAGTAGCGCGCTTGCAGCCGGTGTAAGTGCGGCACCGATCACGATCGTCACGCGCCACTTGAGCGCAAGTAGCAGCCCGATCATTCGCAATACCGCCAGCGTCAGCGCCAGCGGAGATCGCAATAGCAGCAATGACAGCGATAGTGCGAGCACCACGGTCAATGTTATCGTTCCCGCAGCGGCGGATTTACAGCTGAGCTTAGCGCCTGACGCCAGCAGTTTCCCCGCCACTGGACAAGCCGATGTGAGCTTTACCGGCTTACTCAGCAATCTAGGGCCGGATGCGGCGGGTACTGTTCGGCTGCTGATAAACGGCCTGCCAGCCGGTGCAAGCCTACAAGAGTTTCAGGTGGCTGGCGTCAATTGCGGCCTCAGCGGCGTTTGCGTAATTGGCAATTTTGCTGCCAATGCCGTAGCTGCGGTGCGCCTGCGCGTGCGCCTGGATGCCGCCAACACGCCGAGCTTATCGCTCATGCTCAACGTCACTTCCGAGACGGCCGATCCGCGCCCCGCCAACAATAGCGTTACTGCCAGCGTGACACGCGGCGCACCGCTCGTCTGCTGCGATATCGCTCTCAGCGCCGAAGTGCCAGCGCGGGCAGAACTGGGTGCGGAATTTACTGTCGTTGCTACACTGCGCAATTTTGCCACGCAAGCGGCTAGTGGCGTGACGCTAAGCGCAAACCTTAGCAGTGTGAGTTTTGTGAGTGCGAACGGCGCCAGCTGTAGCGTCAACGGTGCGCGCTTGAGCTGCAGCGTTGGCAATCTTGCGGCCGGGGCGTCCAGCGCCATCCAGCTCGTTTTCAGCGGCAATGCGCGTGGCGATGCTACGCTGAGTTTGGAAGCAAATTCCAGCGCTGCCGACCCGAACCTCAGTAATAATAGCCTAGAGTTGCGCATCGCGATTGACGCCGCCACGGCAACCACGATTACCACCATCGTCAATCAACTGCCCGACCCTATCGTGCAATCCACCGCCCCCGCAATCGCGCAAATTTGCACCAGTGGCTCAGTGGCGCTATTGGCGCAGTGCGGTGCATTAGCAGCGGCCAGCGGTGCTGGCGACACTCAAGAGGCAGTAGAAATCGTGCGCGCGCTGCTGCCGGAAGAAACCCTAAGCCAGGGTGCTAGCCTCGATCAAGTCACCGCCGTGCAGTTTGACAATATTGACACTCGTATGACCGAATTACGCGGAGGCGCTGAGGGTTTTTCGGCGGATGGCTTAGCGCTTGCTTTTGGCGGCAAAGGCTTCAATGTAGGCATGCTGCGCACGCTTTTGAACGGGCAGACTGAGAAAGAAGAACCCAGCGTCGGCGGAGCGGGCGACCTAATTTCCCCTTGGGGCGGCTTCGTCAATGGCAGCTACACCTCGGGGAATCAGTCCACGGCTGAGAGCGCGGGCCGCAAAAATGATTTTAAAGTGATTGGCATCACGGGCGGCGTGGACTATCGCAAAAGCGCCAATTGGGTGCTGGGGGCAGCGCTCGGCTACAACGCGTTTGACAGCGATCTAGCCGACAATGGCACGCTTGCAACCAAGGCCTTCACTTTAAGCGCCTATACCTCCTTTTATCCGATTGAAAAACTGTATGTCGATACCCGTATAAGCCTCGGCAAAACAAAAATTGACTCCACGCGCCGGATATTTATTCGCAATCTGATTGATGCCACTGCAAGTGGCTCGACCAACGTCGCGCAATATAGTGTTGCCGCAGCGATGGGCTATCAGCTCAACAAGGGCGCGTGGAATTTCACGCCGAATGCCAGCCTGCGCTATGCGCGCTCGAACGTGGATGGCTTCACGGAAACCGGTGCCGGGGATAATGGCGCGCAATTTTCCAGCCAAACCAGCGATTCGACGCAAGTTTCGTTGGGTTTGCAGCTCAGCCGCGCGATTTCCCTCAGTCATGGCGTTTTGTTGCCGCAATTCGATGTTGCGCTGACCCGTGAGTTGAATGCCCAGGGCTTTGAGCTTGACGCGAGTTTGCTGGGCGCGCCGAACGTGCATATCCGCACGCGCGCCGAAGCGCCGGATCACAGCTTTGGCAATATCGGCTTAGGCATGGTGTTCGCAACCGCGAATGGCCGTCAGTTCTATTTTTCGTATCGGCGTTTGCTGGCGACTGAAGGTGTGGAGCGCGGCAGTATCAATTTGGGTGGACGGTTTGAGTTTTAGCCCAAGCCAAGCACAAGCCGAGCACACGCTCAGATATCGATTAAAAACAGGTGGTTACTATGTGCATCTCGAAATTTAAATTCGGCTATTTCAGCGCGCTGAGCCTGCTGCTCATGACTCTTAGCGCAGCACCTGCCCGGGCAGGCATTGAAGCCAATAATTTTAGTCTCCAAAATGATATCAGCGCAAACGGTCGCTTTGTCGTGTTCGAGTCCATCGCAAATAACCTCGTACCGGGTGACACGAACGGCAATAATGATATTTTTTTCCTAAATCGCGCGAGCGGAGTCATTACGCGTTTAAGCGTCAATAATTCGGGTGTTCAAGGAAATAACCCTAGCGTATCGCCGAAAATAACTCCGGACGGGCGGTACGTTGTTTTTTCGTCCATCGCAAGCAACTTTGCAACTGACACCAATGGCGTCTCGGATATTTTCCTGCGCGACATGCAAACCAATACGATCTCGCTGATTAGCGTCGCTACCGGTGGCACACAGGGCAATAACGGGAGTTTCGACGCCGCCGTCAGCGATGATGGCCGCTACGTCGTGTTTCAATCTAGCGCTTCGAATCTAGTGGCGGGCGACACCAACGGAGTGACCGATACCTTCGTGCGCGACACCGTTAGCTTAACGACTACGCGTGTGAGTGTGAGCAGCGCCGGGATTGAGGGCAACGGTGGAACCTCGTTCTCAGGGATCAGTGCGGATGGCAGCCATGTGGTATTTATCTCCACCGCAAGTAACTTAGTTGCTGGCGATACCAATGGCTTTGTCGATATTTTTGTGCGGAACACGCTGACCAACACCACGCAACGGGTCAGTTTGAATAATTCAGGCGCGCAGGTTTCTGGCGATTCCGGCGCTCCTGCGATCAGTGGCAATGATCGCTATATTGCCTTCACCTCTAGCGCCACTGACGTCGTCGCCGGAGATACCAACGGCACAGACGATATCTTTGTACGCGATACCCAGCTCAATACCACCGTACGCGTCAGTGTCTCAAGCGCAGGCGTTCAGGCCAATAATGCCAGCCAACAACCCACAATCAGCGGCAATGGGCAGTACGTGTCTTTTGCGTCATCGGCTGACAACCTAGTTGGCAGCGATACCAACTCAGACGCTGACGTTTTCCGGCGCGATCTGCAAAGCAATACGACCGCGCGCGTGAGCATGAGCAGCAGTGGCGCGCAAAGCAACGGATTCAGCGACTTCGCCAAGATTAGCGATGACGGGCGCTACATCGTATTTAGATCGATAGCGAGTAATTTGGGCGCAGGCGACACCAACACCGCCCCTGATACTTTTGTCCGAGACAACCTAACCCTGACAACGACACGCGTGAACGTGCTGCCGGATACGGTGGCGAACTTGCAAGCACTCTATCAATGTGATGCCAATGCGCTGGATTCCTCGGGTGGATTGCGCCACCTCGGGCCTTCATTCGGCGCCTTAAACTTCGCAGCCAATGGCCGATTTGATAGGGCCTGTCAATTCGATGGGTTTACCCGAGTGAAATCTGCCAATGGCGCATTTACTCAGTCCAATGCGGTGACTTATGCCTACTGGATAAAGAAAACGACGCCAAGGACTGGCCAGGAAACCATCATGCAAACGGTGACCGGTGCCGGAACCAGCAATGTGCAAAATTCCATTGATTTCGAGACCTCGTCGGCTAGGCAGCGCTTTTGGAGCAACAATGCCACATTTCCATTTACCATTAGCACAGTACCTGGCCCGACGCTATTTGATTCAACTTGGCACCACGTCGCCATAACATCCACTGGCCCCAGTAGCTCGGTGCAGATCTATATTGATGGCGCAGCAGTGACGCCAGTAACGCTTCTGGGCAGCAATAACGTTGCCGATTTGGCAACTACATTTTATCTAGGCGCGCGTAGCGATTTGCTCTCTAACGACCTGGCGGTTTATCAAGGGGCAATGGATGATGTGCGGATTTACAGTCGTGTCCTGACGCCATTCGATGTTCTAGACCTGACAGCGCGCCCAGGCATTGGTGATGTAGCAGATGTGACGATCAATGAAGACACTGCCACCGCTGCGCTTAGTTTTTTGGTCAATGACTTGCAAACTCCAGCAGCTGCACTGCAGGTGGTGGCTAGCTCGAGCAATCCAACCCTCGTGCCGCTGCCGAATATCACGCTCGGCGGAACCGGCAACGCGCGCACAGTATCCGTAATGCCAGCACCCAATCAGTCGGGCACCAGCACTATTACACTGACCGTCACAGACGATGATTTTAGAAGCTCCAACGTCAATTTTATTCTGACCGTAAACCCAGTCAACGACGCGCCGACATTTACCCCTGGTGCCAATCAAAGTGGGCTTGAAGACGCCGGCCCGCAAAGCATCACAAACTGGGCCACCGCGATTGACGATGGCGACCCAGAAACCGTGCAAACGCTTAACTTTGTCGTCACGCCCTTTTCCTCCGTTGGTTTAACTTTCAGCGTATTGCCCTCGATAAGCCCTAGCGGCACACTGAGTTATACCACCGCGCCGAATTCAAACGGTTCTGCAACGTTCTCAGTTCGGCTAGATGACAATGGCGGCACCGCCAACGGTGGGGTCAATCAATCGACCTCGCAAACATTCAACATTAGTGCCGGCCCGGTCAATGACGCGCCAACTTTTACGGCTGGCGCGAATCAATCCGTGTTGGAAGACGCTGGCCCGCAAAGCATCGCCAACTGGGCCACCGCGATTAATACGAATGATCTGGGGGTATTTCAGGCGGTAAACTTTGTCGTCACCCCGATATCGGGTACTGTGAATTTCAGCATCTTCCCAACGATTAGCCCGACCGGGACGCTGAGTTACACCAGCGCGCCGAATTCGGTCGGCAGCGCAACATTCTCGGTGCAGCTTTTCGACGATGGCGGCACCGCTAATGGCGGCGTCAATCAATCGAGCGTGCAGAACTTCACGATTAGCGTCGGGCCAGTCAACGATGCGCCGACGTTTATCGCTGGTGCCAATCAATCCGTGTTGGAAGACGCTGGCCCGCAAAGCATTTCAAACTGGGCCACTGCACTTGATGACGGCGACCCAGAAACTGTGCAAGCGCTGAACTTTGTCGTGACCCCGATTTCCGGCACCGTCAATTTCAGCGTATTCCCAACGATTAGCCCAACTGGAACGCTGAGCTACACCAGCGCGCCCAATTCAAACGGCAGTGCGACGTTTTCGGTGCAGCTTTTCGACAATGGCGGCACCGCAAACGGCGGCGTCAATCAATCGGCCGTGCAGAACTTCACGATTAGCGTCGGGCCGGTCAACGATGCGCCAACGATTTCGGCGCTCAGTAATTTAAGCACCAATGAAGATACTGCAACGGCAGCCATTGCGATCATAGTTGGCGATACTGAGAGTGCTCCAAGTACGCTGACTTTGAGCGCAACATCAAGCAATCTCAGCTTGTTACCAGTCGGAAACGTGGTTTTCGGCGGCACAGGCGCAAATCGCACCGCAGTGATTACGCCTGCGCCAGATCAATCCGGCACAGCCATAATCACCGTAACGGTGAGCGATGGTACCGATACAGCAAGCCAAAGCTTCTCTCTGAGCGTGACCCCGGTCAATGACCCACCCAGTTTCACAGCAGGCGTGAACCAGTCATTGCTGTTTGCAAATAATAGCCCGCAAAACATCAGTAATTGGGCCACTGCGATCACCGATGGCGACCCGGATTTTGTGCAAACCTTGAGCTTCAATGTCAGCAATAGCAATAACGCCCTGTTTAGCGTGCAGCCCAGCATCGCCGCGAACGGCACGCTCAGCTTCACCGCAACCGGCGCACCGGGCACGGCTATTGTCAGCGTTAGCTTGACTGACGATGCCACGGCGGGCGGCCCGGCTTTGAGCACGCCGAGCATCACTTTTAGCATCACCGTAGCCGCCAATACCCTGCCTAGCCTGTCGGCCATCAGCGCGCAAAGCACCAACGAAGACACCGCAGCGGCAATCGCCTTTACCGTGTCAGATATTGAAACGCCCGCCAGCGCGCTTGTGGTCACAGCGCTGTCCAGCAATACCACGCTGATTCCGCTGGCAAATATTGTGCTTAGCGGCACCGGCAGCAATCGCAGCCTGAGCATTACTCCCGCCGCGAACCGTTCGGGCACCAGCACGATTACGCTCAATCTTAGTGATGGTACTGGCAGCAGCTCGCGCAATTTTGTCTTGACGGTCAACCCGATCAATGACTTACCGAGTTTTATCAAAGGCACCAATCAAGTGATCGCACCCGGCATTACTGGCGCGCAGAGCATCAGCAATTGGGCCAGCGCCATTGATGATGGTGATGCAGATTTTACGCAAGCGCTTAGCTTCAACCTCAGCAGCGACAATCCCAGCCTGTTTACCAGCCAACCCAGCGTTTCTGCGGCCGGCACTCTGAGCTTTACCCCAGCCGGAATCGCCGGCATCGCCACGGTCAGCATCAGCCTTACCGACGATGCCAGCGCCGGTGGCGGCGC
>JAYUUS010000048.1:0-2056 GCA_043754435.1 Rhodanobacteraceae bacterium | reverse complement strand
GACGCGATTCGCCTCGCATCCTTCGGGCGTAACGCGGCAAAATACGCTTGCCGGATTCGCTCCGTCACGCGCACTCGCAGCTCTAAGGTTGCCGCGTCGGTAAAAGTCGCTAGCAAAATCGTGCTCGGGGGCAATTCGCGTTCTAACAGCAGCCGCAGCACCAGCAACACCAAGGTGTAAGTTTTGCCAGTGCCGGCACTAGCCTCAATCACGTTTTTCCCGGCCAAATCAAGCGTGCGCCAATCTAGCGTCGGTTCGGCGTGCTCAATATCCATTTTCAAAATCCGCCGCGTCGTCGTGACCAAAATGTTCTAGGTCTAAGGTATTTGGCTGGGGATTTGACTGGCTTTGCGGCGACAAATTAGGCTTGGGCAAAATTAACGAAGTCACAGTAAAGGTACGCGGCGGCGGTTCATCGATAGGGTTATCAGGCGCACGGTTGTCAGGCTTTTGCGCCTGCTTGGATGGCGCAAACGGCGCAAATAAAGTCTGCGCAAGCATCAAAAATTGCGCGAATTCAACGCTATCGGGCTCGAAAAACTCAGCGTTAGGCAGCCAAAATTTTAGCCCGGAACTTGCCAGCTCGTAAGCATTCCCCGCTTCGATAACCTTTAACACCGCCGCATAGGCGTCGCCTTTTGCACTAAACGCGGTGTAGCTTAGCTTCGGCCAAAACCAAGGCGGCGTTGTGGAATCAAGCAAATACTCGCTGCGCAGCGCAATTAAATGCTGCAAATAGGTTCGCGCTTCACTAGGGCTGGCATAAATCACCAGTTCCGCAGCCTTAGGCCCCAGATGCAGCGCCCGCCACGGCGCGTTGGAATTATGGCCATGACCAAAATCATTGCCAGACAAAGAGTCTGCCTCACTGGCGCGCAGCAGCAAAACCCGCAGCAAGAGCTGCCACCGCTGTAAGCCGTGTAGCGCTTTGTTGCTGACGCAGACACAGGCGCGTTCGCTAACATAGACATCAGGAATGTAGCCGCTCAAGCGGGTTTCACCTAAGTTTAGTTCGATGCGCACGGGCTGTTTCACAGCACCTATAAATTCTGGGAATTTGCTGTTGATCGCCTCCCATGCCGCGCGACAATCTTGCTCAAGATTGGCATAGCTTTGCACACCCAAAGCACCGCTGGCTAACAAGCCGCTACGCCCCAACCAAAAGGGTGCGGTTTTCGGAAAAATACCCGCTTCAAGTGCGTGGGTGAGCAGCCTTGCTTCGATCCGCTGGATCGGTGGCGTCGCCAAGCCCAGTGGCTCCAGATTATCCGCATTGAGCGCTTGCTCGCCCTCGGTTTGTTGCGCGGCTAGGCGCAAGCGCTGCTGCACATACGTGCGCAGTGGCTGCTGCCAAAATTGCAAGAACGCGCTGACGCTAAGCACTGCTTTTGTCGGCGCTTTTATCGGCTCCGGCGGCGCAGTCAAGATGACTTGAATTGGGGCGCTTAAGCTGAGCGATGCGCCAACTAAATCCGGCTTGACCAATCCAGGTGTATTAAGCCAAGGCGTGCCACCCACACGGGCTTTAAACTGACGCTCCATTTGCGCTAAAAACTCATTCAAAACGCTACAGGGCTGACGTGCGCTGCCATCACTGCTCAAGCCTTGATAGCTCAAAACTAGCTGGCTGCGCGCCGCCATAATCGCTTCCAAAAATAAATAGCGATCTTCCTGCACGCGGCTGCGATCCCCAGGTCTGCGCGCGCCATTCGCGCGCATCAAATTCAAGGAATCCGGCAGTTCAGGCTTGGGGAATTCCGCTTCATTTAAGCCCAAAATACAGACTACTTTGAAGGGCAGCGCGCGCATGGGCACAAGGCCACAAACGCAAATTGCGCCTAACGCCGGTGTGCTGCGGCCGGATGCTTGCGCCATTGCCGCATGGCAGGCCTCGCGCAGCGCCACAAATGACACCTCTTCATGCGCTTTACCCTGCGTCGCATTCAGCTCTAGCTGGGTAAACAGCGCGCGCAGCGCATCCGTGGCAGCGGCACCGGTGAAGCTGAAAATTTGGCGCTCCAGCCAACGCGTCCATTCCGGCACAGTGCGGCGGCGC
>JAYUUS010000047.1:0-18252 GCA_043754435.1 Rhodanobacteraceae bacterium | reverse complement strand
CAAGCACCATACCGCTGCGGTTTTTTGAAAATGGCTTACACGACGTTGCAGGATCATCAACATCGACGGCCGCCAGCGTATGCATCGCTTCCCAAGCTTTGAGCGAACCCAGCGACAAAGGTGCCTCAGAGCCACCCGCAATCGCTACGTCCAATAGGCCGTGCCCCACCCGTAGCCACGCTTCGCCGAGCGCTACGCTTGATGAAGAGCAGGCGGTGGAGTAAGTCAAATTAGGCCCAAGCAAACGGTGCTTGATGCCGATCCACGCGGCGGGCGCGTTATGCATACCCTGTAGAATAAGCATAGGTTTGATGCGATTAGACTGTTCACCGTAAAGTGTTTGATAACCCTCATCCATACTCTGCGAGCCACCCATGCCGGTGCCCAAAAACACGCCGGCGCGTACCCGCTCAGCAGCGGTTAGCTCGCAATTGGCATCTGCAAACGCACGGTCGGCTGCGACCACGGCAAAATGACTAACGCGATCCAATAGCCGCTGCTGCGGTGGCTCGAAATGTTCGGCCGCGTCAAATTGCACGGTCGCCGCCCACGGCGCAGCCAATCGCTGCGCGCCGGGGAAGTTAACTCTTTGAATCGCCGAGCGGCCTGCACGCGCCGCCTCGTACACTGCGCTTGCGCAATGTCCGAGTGGGCAAACGACGCCGATACCGGTGACCGCTACGCGTCTCATGGGGCGAGCGGCGCGCCAATTACGGTACTCAAAGGCGATTGGGCGGCCGGGTAAGGCACTTGTGCGGACACTGTTTTAGCGACAGATTGCTCAGCTATGACGGCATCAATAAAGTGTACCACCTCACCAAAGGTCGTGATCTGAGCCGGGTCAGAGTCCAGCTCCACGCCAAACTCGTCCTCAATATTGAACATTAGTTCAGCCATGCCCAGCGAATCGATGCCCAAATCTGTAAGGCGTGCGTCGGGCGTTAGGTGCAGGGGATTAAGCTTGTAGTCCTTTACAAGGAGGGCGCTGATACGCTCTGCAGTGCTTTTAGTAGTGCTCATAGGGTTGCTCCGGGTGGGTAGGCAAAAAGGGCAGGGACGCTGGGCGCGCTGTTAAACTCGAATTTCGCGGAGGCCTTGCTGAGTTCGCGCTCAGTTCGGTGATTAGGGCCGTGTCAGCGGCGCAGTGGATTTTTCCGCCCCACGTCGCCCCGCGTGTCAATAGCGAGGGCCATAGGCTCAGCACGGCGATCAAAGCGCGCGAAGTGAACGGGTGCATGGCTAAATGGGAAAATGCGGCCGCCAAATGGAGTCGGGGCGTGAATTGGCTCCGCCACTCACGGGCGTACTGGGCATGCACTTCAGTTAGCCAAGCTGCGGAATTAGCGGAATCGGCGGCTACAGCATCCTGCGTGCCTGCGGGTGACGCATGTGCTTGCCGAGCAAGAATCAAATGTCCGCACAGCATCCACGCCGACTGCAGCGCCATGCTCATGCCTTCGCCGATAATCGGATGGGCTTCACCCGCCGCATTGCCGATGCGAAAGGCGGCGTCATTTTTTTGCAAGCGCACGCCCGGTGCCAACGGACCCGAAGCCAACCAAGCGCCACAGCGCGTTGCTGTGTGCAAAGCCTCAGCAACGCCCATACATTCGTGCTTAAGCATGGCCTCAATGACGTCCCCGGCAGCTAAACCCGGTGCCGCGCGGCGCAGCTTATCTAGGCGATCAACGCGAATACAGCATGCCAGTGTCACTAAGCCCTCATCGCCCAGCACAATGCCGCCATAACCCCCGGTAAAAGCCAGCACACACAGCAAGCCGGCGCGCAAATTTGCGCCGCGAAAGTTGGCCTTGAACGCCAGCAAATCGCTAGGTTTGTTTTTCTGACCCTGCTGGCGCTGCTGCGCACGGGCCGCTGGCAACGGCTCCCACGAGCCGTGCGCCAGAATAGCCACTGGGGCTTTTAGCACTACCTGTTGTTGCGATCCGCCGCCGCGTATCGTGCATACGTGCTTACCCGCAGGGCCGGTTAGATCTTGTACGGTGTAAGGCTGCAGTACTACCGCTCCAGCCGCGCGGGCGCGCGCTAGCAGCAGCGTGTCCAGCGTTTCGCGGCCCAGCGCTCGGCCCCAGGCATAACCGGGATGGACGGCCGCTGGCAGCGGGGCATACACCGTGCGTCGGCCGCGCAAGAGGGCAACTTGGCGCAATTCTGGGCCAGCCTGAGCCATGAACTGAGCGCCAACGCCCAAGGCATCCAGCAGCGGCATGTTGCTCGCCGCGACGCATTCGCCGCAGACTTTTCGGCGCGGAAAATTTTGCTTTTCAATTAAAGCGACCGACCACCCAGCATTCGCCAGCAAGATCGCAGCGCTAGCACCCGCCGGGCCCGCACCAATAATAATCGCGTCAAATTGGTTTTGCATCAGCGCTTATCCAACTGAAAATTCGTGGGTACGCCGGCCGCGCGTGAAGCAAGCAAACAGTGGCTGAAAAGGCCAGCGGAATACTCACGGAGCTGCCATTGAGCGCTCAATTCATGCCCGTTCGTGGGCCAAAGTGCCGACAGCTCAGTGTCGCGAAATCCGGCGCGCACGCTGAGTACGGCATCTTCCCGCGTCACCGCATTGACCCCCAGCGCGCCTATCAAATGGCTGCCCGCCAACGCCAGCCCTGCACGGCGCGGCTCGCAGGCAAAAAAGTGCTCGCTGCGCGCGGTTATGGCTGACAACAGCAGGGTTAATTGGGCGGCGTGAAAATGGTGTAGAAAAAGATTCGCGATGATTAAGTCCCAGCGGGGTGCGCTATGGGGCAGGGCATCGGTGCCCTTCGCATCATCTTGTGCCCACGCCAGCGCGTCGCCCACTTGCGCCTGCACTTGCCAACCCACCGCTGCGTAGTCTGCAGTGGTGGCGGGGGTTAATAAATCCTGCAAATCCAATAACGTCAGCGCAACCGCTGGCCATTCCAACTGCAAATGACGCGCAACCCCTAGCATTAAGCTGCCATCGCCGGCACCCAGCTCTAAAACCTGCAGCGGCCGGGTACCAAAACGCCGTATAGGCAAGGCCCGCAGTGCGCGCAACAGCGTGGCGCGCGTGCCCATAACCCGATGCACTAGCTGTAAATCGCGCCGCGAGCGTTGCGCCTCGGGGTCGTTCGCCGCCAAACCGTCCAACACTTCGGGGACAATGACTCTGGCAAAACTCATGTTGCGCTCCGAGCGGGCCTTGATCTAGCGCTAAAATTAAGTGGCTTGGTCATCCCTGCACCTGCAACAAAGCGCCGTGGCAGCTAAAGCCCGCCCCGAAGGAGGACAGCCACCACCAGCCGCCGGGCGCGCCGTCAAGCAATGCTGCCTGCAGTACAAAATAGACAAAAGCACTCGAAAGGTTGCCGTACTCGCGCAACATCGCAGCGCTGTAGCGCAAATCACGGCTTTGCAGCTCAAATCTACGCTCTACGGCCTGTAAAACATCACGCCCACCAGCATGCAATATCCAAGTCTGCACATCGCTTGGCTGCAAGCCCGCACGCCCCAGCACGGTGTGCAGCACACGTAAACCGAACTCTGCGGCTAACTCCGGCACGCCGCGCGTCAGCACATTACGCAACATTCCATGATGCGATTCAAACTTAAGTGCGTCGCGCTGTGCCGGTTCCAATAAGGAGCCACTGTCGTGCCAGGCAATGCGCCGGCCGCCGTTATTGCCAGCATCTAGGGGGCTAGGAACCCGCGAAAGCACGGCAGCGCCGGCACCATCGCCAAATAAACAAGCGCTAATAATGACACCCGGGTCGTTATCTAGATACATCGCTGCACTACTGACTTCTACACAAACCGACAGCACATGCTCACAAGCGCCCGAGGCGATGAGCGCGCGCCCGAGCTGCATATTGGGTAAAGCCGCCGCACAGCCTTGCCCTACCAAGTCAAAAGCTTGCACATCGTTGCGCAGATTTAAGCGCTCAACTACATAACCCGAAAGGCCGGGGCACAAATAGCCCGTACAGGTGCTGACTACGACCGCGTCAATATCTTTAGCGCTCAGTTGCGCCGACGTTAGCGCCCGTTCTGCCGCACGCGCTGCTAACTCCGGTGCGTGGGTGATAAAACGCTGGGCTAAGGTGTCGGGATCAATCTGAAAAACTTCGTCTAAATTGGCTACGGCCAAGTGCCGGGCGTCGATGCCGTTGTCGCGCTTGAGCACGGTGCGGGCAATAAAGTGCGCACGCGCATCCAGGCGTTTATACCATTCAGATTTCTCAAACGCCGTTAAGCACTCGGCTTTGGTGTAACGCCTCGAAGGGGTAGCAGTACCGATGCCACGGATGAACATTTCCCCATGCATAGAAGCTTTCGGGATCAGGCCCGCCATTACAAGAATTTGTTAGATTTTTTCATCGATTGAGCTTCTGCCCGGCACTATAAAAAGTCTGTACGGCATCCAACATTGAGTTACTAGAAGCGCACTTGACCCGCGTGTGACGCCGCGCCCACCGTAATCTGCAAATGAACGTTATAGTCACTGTGGGTGAGCCTGACAGCGTGAATTTCTGCTAGCGCCGCAACATCTGCCCATTCGATATTTCGATAGGATGCTAGATCGTCAGACATTATTTCACGCGGCACTGGCTGGAGCGAAATCGTCAGTACCAGTTCGCTCTCCACAAGCTGCGCTTCTAGGATCACATCGGCCGGTGCCGTAGCGGCATCGGTCAAGGCCAATAGCGCTGCCATGTAGACAGTGCCTATCAGCTTGCGCGGTAGTTCAACCTGCACATCCTCGGTCTTGTTAATGATGCTAAAGCCTTTGAAAGAAAGTGGGGTCATGACCAGCTCGATAGCCTCCCTAACTCCCGCTGCCACGGTGAGGCATTCACCCGCATGCGGTGCCAGCCAGGACATCAGGCCCATACAGGCACTGGAGGCTTCACGCGTGAGTGTTTTGAGCTGGCTACTTTTGCTAGCTAGTGCGGCAAGATCGGGATCGGGATTTTGCAAGCGTTTTTCAAGGATGGTGGAGATCATAGTCAGCGGTTGCAGCGCGCCTGCCAAGTTGTGGCTCAGCATAGGCGCAAGACGCCTTAGCAGGGCGTAACCTGCGGCTTCCGCTAGGCGTTCGGTAACGTTTTGCGTAGACATACAATGGGCCTTATTTGATTTAGAAACGCCTGCTGCCGCGTCATTACCGCTGCAATGCTTGCGAGTTTGAACTAGAGATGACGATGATGTAAGTTGGCTAAAATAGTCATGAGGGCTTGCGGATCAACGGGCTTGACGAGGTGGATATCAAAACCCGCTTCCTGCGTACGGTAGCGGTCCTTGTCTTGGCCCCATCCTGTTACCGCGATCAGCACAACGTTTTTGCCCCACGGCTTTGCACGGATCAGGCGGCAGGCTTCGTAGCCGTTCAATTTTGGCATGCCGATGTCGAGCAATATCACCTCTGGGCGATACGCCTCGGCCACCTCCACACCCTGTTGTCCATCGTAGGCCGTGCGAGTGTCGTTGCCAATGAGGTTCAACATTTCTGACAGGCTATCCGCACCATCGCGGTTATCGTCTACGATCAAAATGCGCAGCGACGAATTCAAGGCGCCTGGCGGGTTTTCGACGCCGACTAAATGCGATGATGACGTCTCCAACACTCGTGGCAACCGCACAATAAATGCGCTGCCTTTACCTGGGCCGTCACTTTTGGCCTCAATGCTGCCGTCGTGCATAGCTACCAAACGCTGCACTAGTGTTAGCCCAATACCCAAGCCACCTTGGGATTTTTCCAACGACCCGTCCACCTGCGTGAACATATCGAAGATATTGGGAAGATGATGGGCGGCAATCCCAATACCCGTGTCCGTGACGGTCACCCAAACCTCGCGTTCATCAAGCTTGACCTGTACTTGAATGTGGCCGCCCCGCTCGCTGTACTTAGCAGCGTTGTTCAACAAGTTCAGAAATACTTGCGCCAGCCGCGTCATGTCGGCATCGATAGTAACCGATGGATCGGGTGGCGTAAAAGTCAGCTCCTGACCCATCTGTTCGATGAGCGGCCGGCTGGTTTCCACCGCACTGCTTAAGACCATCGCCAACGGCAACCGCTCCTTGCGCAGTTCGAGCTTGCCTAGGTTAATGCGGCTCACGTCCATTAAATCATCAATCAGGCGCACAAGCTGGGACAGCTGACGCTCCATCATGGTGCGCGCTTGCTCCAAGGGTTCCCTCTGGCCTTGTGCCAGCTTCATGAGCTGTAAGCCGTTGCGGATCGGGGCAAGCGGATTGCGCAGTTCGTGCGCCAACATGGCTAAGAATTCATCTTTTCTATTGCTAGCATCGGACAACTCCGCAGCGAGTTGCTGCAACCTCTCTTCATTGCGCTTTTGCTCGGTGATGTCGGAGTGCACACCTACCCAGTCGCGAATCGACCCTTCAGCATTTAAGATAGGCACCGCTCGTACCGAACAAAACCGCCATTGACCGTCACGACGACGGATGCGGTGCTCAAATTCGAAGATACGCTGCTCGGAAACCGCCCGATTCCACGCGTCAATGGTCGCCTGTGCATCTTCCGGGTGTACGGCCTTTGACCAGCCAAAGTTTTGGTACTGTTCGCGCGATTGACCAGTGAAGTCCTCCCAACCCCGTTGTTCACCCTGCATTAACCCACTGGCGTTGTTAGTCCAGACCACCTCACTGACCGTTTTGATCGCGGTACGCAAGCGTTCTTCACTGTCGTTCAATGCGGCTTCGGTGCGCTTGCGCTCGCTGATGTCGTTCAACAAAATTGCAACCTTATGGCTTCCAGATTCGCCCAGTCGGAACGCATATACGTCAAACCAGCGCCCCATCGCTTTGGTTTCGTCAACAAAGCGCACGGGCTCGCCGGTTTGGGCAACCCGCCCGTAGATTTCGAACCAACGCGTTTCTATGGCGGGAATGAGCGTGCGCATGGTCTGGCCGGTCGCCCCGGTCAAACCAGTATGCTTTTCAAAGGCGGGGTTGACTTCTAAAAAGCGGTAGTCGATTGCTTGACGGATTGCCGGGCCAATTGTCGGGCCAATTGCGTCAAATAACACTTCGATGACGCAATAGCCCTCGTCCATCGAATCAAACAGCGTGCGATAGCGCTCCTCACTCGCGCGCAGCGC
The DNA here is from genome assembly GCA_043754435.1 of Rhodanobacteraceae bacterium. Lineage (GTDB taxonomy): Bacteria > Pseudomonadota > Gammaproteobacteria > Xanthomonadales > SZUA-5 > JANNYA01. Next base: position 11,143 of record JAYUUS010000047.1, on the reverse strand, counting down.
GTCCGCCGCCTGTTGGCGTTCCGTCACATCCACGCCTACGGTCACAATGCCGTTGATAACACCTGTGTCATCGCGCAGCGCTTGGTAAATCACATCAATATATCTTTGCTCCGGCGGCTGACCCGGCTGCTGAGTGAGCAGCACCGCGATGCCTGAGCCGATATAGGGCTCGCCAGTTTGATAAACCTTGTCGAGCACTTTAATAAACCCCTGCGCCTCAAGTTCCGGCAGGGCATCGCGCACACAGCGCCCGATCACGTTGCGGCGGCCGACGAGTTGGCAGTAGCGGTCGTTCGCCATTTCGAAGACGTGATCCGGCTCGCGTACAACGCACATGAATGCCGGGGCTTGGCGAAACACCTCGGCCAGTCGGCCCCGTTCCGTTTCAAGCTGTTTCAATAGTTGATCGCGGCTGGCCTCGGACTTCTTGCGCTCAGAAATATCGCGAGACACAACCAGAAGGCGCACGACCTGCCCACCTTGGGTGTCCCGAACCGGGCTTACCGTCACCTCCCACCATTTAGGAGTGCCTTTTACCGTCGGACAGTAGGCTTGGAAGGAAGCAAGGTCACCTGCCACCGCCGTTTTCAGAGAACGCTCGATATCGCCCTTTGCCGCCGTAGGCCATGACGCCTCCCATTCCTCGCCGCATACCGTACCAAAGTCGTCAATCTCCATCGCACACAGGCCCGGCATGTTCATATATAAGAGCCGCCCGTCCAGATCCAGCACCTTGACACAATCCGGAGTCGCGTCCATTAAGCTCCGGTTGAATTCTTGGCTAGCGCGCAATAGCGCCTCGGCGTTTTCGCATCCTGCAATGCTGCTAATGGCCTGCGGCGCTGCAAAAATCCGGCCTTGCGGACTCTCCTGTGTTGGCATTGCGAATCCTGTGATGAGATGAAACTGACATACCGGGTGCCGAGTGCACCGCGATTTCTGAGGAATTTCCGTTCCGGAACTCTGCCCAGATTATTACTGAGTGGAGCAATCCCGGCAAGAACGCATCGCTGAGTGATTGCTGCCGCGAGTGTGGGTAAGCGAACAGACGCTGTCGTGCGATAGCGCCATTCTTCATTCCAGGCGTAAGCGTTACCACCCTAAACCAGGATCGCTTTTCGGAGCGGTGGTTCTTCCTAATAACGTTAATTTGTTTCGTCACGACTCGAAGCGTTGATCCATACCATTTTTTACCCTCAAGGAAACCAACATGCAAAACCCTGATAACACTCTTACTCCTGGTGCGAATAATCCTAGTGCGCATCGCGATCCCCTTTCCGGCGAACCCGGTGCACATCCAGTCGGCGTTGGCTTAGGTGCGGCGCTTGGCGGCGCGGCAGCGGGTGCTGCTACCGGCACTATTGCAGGGCCAGTTGGCACAGTAATCGGCGCTGCGATAGGCGCTATCGTCGGCGGTCTGGCGGGCAAAACTGCGGCGGAATCGATTGATCCTACCGTTGAAGATGCCTACTGGCGCGCAAATTATGCTAGTCGTCCGTACGTGAAACCCGGCGCTGGCTATGATGATTACGGCCCGGCTTACAAATATGGTACCGATGCTTATCAGCGTCAGCCGGGCCGTACTTTCGCACAGTCCGAGGCTGAGTTGGCACGTGACTGGGACAAAGTACGTGGCAAGTCCACCTTAGAGTGGGAACGCGCAAAAGTTGCCACAAGCGATGCTTGGAATCGTGTTAGTAACTCGGTCGAACGCGCAATACCGGGCGATTCTGATCACGACGGCAAGTAAACTATCTAAGTAAAGCTTACCGAACGGGCGTCTGGAATCAGATGCCCGTTCTGCGTTTAAGGCAGTTCACTTAGATCTGGAATCAAAGCTGGGAGCGAATCGGCAAAATTACTTTTTCCGCAAACTTCTCGCTAAACGGGCGCTGCTGCCACATTTCATAGGTATAAGGTTTGGACTGCACTAAGTCCGCTTCGAAAACTGCCGTCATGCGTGTGGCAAAGGCAGCATTATAGATATTGAGGCTGGCTTCATCGTTGAGCTGGAAGGAGCGGATATCGAAGTTGGTTGATCCTACCGACACGAGTTCGCGGTCAACTACGAGCAGTTTCACATGCAGCATGGTGGGAAGATATTCATGAATTTCTACACCCGCCTGTAGTAGCGCGCCCCATGCTGCTTTTGACGCAAGTCGTACGACTTGCGAATCGATATGCTCACCCGGCACCAGTACGCGGATGCGTACACCACGCTGGCGGGCAGCAATGAGCGCCTCGATAATCAAATCGTCAGGCACAAAGTACGATGCCGCAAGGTCAATGCTTTGTGCCGCAGCCGCGATTGACATCAGATACATCAGATGCATGCTCTCGCCGCCGCCCGCAGGTGAGGCCACGAACAAATGCGCGTCCATATCGCCAGTAGGTAACAGCGGTGGAAAGTAATCGGGTCCGTTTAACAGCTCACCTGTGGTTTTAATCCAGTTGTCGTTAAACGCCGCCTGTATTTGCGCCACTACCGGCCCTTCGATACGAAAATGCACTTCGCGCCAGTGATCGGGATCCTGCGCATGGCCCGTCCACTGGTCGGCGACACCGATGCCCCCGGTAAAGCCAATTTTGCCATCAATGACCAGCAGTTTCCGATGTGTGCGGTTGTTTAGACGCGAGATGTTGTACCAGCGTAGTGGCCGATATTTTTCGATGCGTATGCCCGCAGCTTTCATCTCCCCCAATAAGTCATCGTCCATCTTGATGCTGCCAGCCCAGTCGACGATCATGCTCACTTTAACCCCAGCGCGGGCGCGCTCCGCCAACGCGTCTGCGAACTTCTTGCCGATGTCACCTGACCAATAGATATAAGTCTCGAAGGTGATCGTAGTCTTTGCACCTTGGATCGCCTTGAGCATAGACGGAAAAATTTCGTCGCCGTTTTGTAAATTGACAATACTATTACCGGGTAGCACGGCAGGGCCTAGCAAGACGGACATCTCGCGGCGAAACTGCGGATCATGGAGTGCATGTTTATGCACCACCTTACGCTGTAATTTCTTTTCGGGCCGGACGAAGTTCATCGCAACGGTTGCGACCAGTAAGGTCAACAAAATTGTGACCACTATGGTCCAGTTCATGCGTTTTTTGCTCCAGGATTTAAACATATTTTGTTATTTGGCAATTTACTTTGGCCAGCATTGTACTCAAGCAATGGCAGCCTTCAGGAGAATTTGATATGCCAAATTTCATCTTAAGGGTTATTGCCCCGATCAACGTCATGGCTGACTAAAACTAAAATGAGAAGCTGGCCGGTGGCAGCATAGATTCCTCAAAATTTGCTGCTTCTAAATGATCTCTGACCACATGTTTTTCCGTACGCCTGTTTAACGCCAGCGCATCGCTGCCGCTAATTTCAAGGAGTCCGATCATGTTGATGAATTTCCGTAGCGCAAAGCTGCGCTTATCTTTCGCTTTGTTGCTGGGTTGTTGCGCGGGGCCAAGCGCTGCGCAAACGATTGGGGATGATCTTTTTGCGAATGGCTTTGATACTGATCTCAGCATTCAACTCGACCGTGAAGAGCTGGAAAGCAGCAGCTTAGAAGCCTTGCAGGGCTTGTTGGGTGCCAGCGGGGCGGGCATGCAAGTCCAGATCACCTATATCGGCAAGGGCCGACGCGTCGACAGTAATGCCTTTGAAGCACCTCTGAGCGCGGCTCCGCCGAGTTCTATCGGTAGCAATATTGACGGTTTTTCGGCATTTAATCCTAATTCTGGCAATGAGTTTCGAATTCAGCTCACACGCAGCGATTTAGGCACCATAGGCAGCGAAACCACACGTGTTCGACGCGATGGCGGCGCTGGCCCCATGGGTGGGCCGGTGCCACCTACCGACCCCGATTCGCCCATTCCCGGCGTGATCAACAAAACCGCGAGTAATAACAAAGCTTTAAGCAGCAAAGCTTGGAGCAATAACAGCGACAACCGGGTGCGTTATTCATCGCTGAGCGTGGGTACCACCACTTGGCCTTGGCGCACGATTGCCGAGTTTTCCAATCGCTGCAGCGGCACTTTGGTTGGCCCGCGCCATGTAGTGACCGCCGCACACTGCCTTTACAACCGTAGCAACAATACCTGGAGTAGCAATTTCGCTGTTACACCAGGGCGCGCAGGCGGCAACTGGAACTATGGCAGTTCAGTGGTGCCATCGGCCGGCTTCACTTGGTTTTTCACCCCTTGGCAGTGGCGTCTAGCGAATCCAACGGGCGGCGAGGGCCAATATGATATGGGTATTTTGATTCTGCCGAACCGCTTAGGTGATCAAACCGGCTGGATGGGTTATGCCGCCATCACCGATGCAAGCATTCAAACCAACCTGATTTTCAATCGCGGCTATCCGTGGTGTAACGCAACATTGCCAAACGGCACCCCGCGCATTGATGATGTCGGTGATGATCCCGCTTCTGGACTGGTCTGCAATGACCGACATTTATGGGGCGACCCGAGCGCGTGTACAACGTCCAATTTCCACGATCGCGATGCCCAAAACTGGGCGCGCCGCTTCGACCATTCGTGTGACGCCAGCGCCGGTCAAAGTGGCTCGCCGTTGTATGGCTATATCAACAGCGCGCCTGCGGTAATCGGTGTACACACTTTATCTAAATGCGGTAAAACAGCCACAGATGTCAGCTGCACAGTCAATGATATTCAGCCACTGCGCGCTACCCGGCTCACTCCAGAATATCGCGACTGGATTTCCTACTTTCGCAATTGGAAGCCGTAAATAGGAGGTAGGCCATTCAGTAAAAAGCTGCACAATTCGGATTGGCGTCTAGATCATCCCCAGAATTAGCAGAGAACTTCGAGGTGTGTCCACCTTGAGTGTTCTTTGCCGGCTGTGCCAAAATTCCCCTAAGTTGCCACCCGGGGGAAACATATGCTCGATCCAACCACGGTTGCCGAGTTTTTGAAACGATTGCACTGCCCGGGTGAAATCCGGCGACAGCCGACCGAAAATGATTTAGCGGGCGAATTCGAAGGTTGGTTTGATGGCGGTGCGTTCCGCACGGAAACGGAACGGGTGCCTCGGTCTATACATTTGCGGATGGTTGCCAGCCAACGTGCCGATCCCAGCTGCGGTCGGCCGCAAGCGATGGCGGAAATCCCATTCGAAGTTGTGGACTGCTTTTTACAGGTGCGCCTCGGCGAACGGGCGCTTGCCGAACTCGCGAACATTCCGCCAGCCACGCTTAACTATCTAGATTCGGTGTATCAGCGCAACCAGTTCAAGCGGGGTTTGCCGCTGTGCGGGCCGTAAGGTGCCAACTGATGGATCTCTTAGCTCAGACGCAATGGCAAGGTGCCTTGATCGATCGCCGCAATCGCTGGCGCTCTGACGCAGATGCCATCGACCAATTTCACAGGCTCCTGCAATGGAAGCCAAGTTGCTTTTAGTAGGAATTGTGCGTGTGCGGGCGCACCGACATGCTTTCGATCCCGGCGTAATTTCCCGATTCTTTAAAGAGTCAGGAGCGTCGCGGTCATGACGGATAATGTGGTATTTCTAATTGACATTGACAATACCTTACTCGACAACGATTACCTGCTTGCTGATCTGCGGCGCTATATTGAGCGTGAAATCGGTGCCGGTGCTGCGCGCTACTGGGCAATCTTTAATGTGCTGCGCAGCGAATTAGGTTACGTCGATTATCTGGCTGCGCTGCAACGTTACCGAGTCGAACTGGAATTGGGCAGCGAGCCGGGGAAAATTGAAGGCGCTGTAAATCCGCAGCAGCTGGCACGGATCGCAAGCTTTTTAATTGATTATCCTTTTGCGGCGCGCTTATATGCACGCGCCTTGGAAGTCCTTGAACATCTCAGCAGCTTCGGCAAGTGCGTTATCCTGTCCGATGGCGACATGGTCTTGCAACCACGCAAGATTGAGCGCGCGGGCATTTACGATGCAGTCCGCGGACGGGTGCTGGTTTATCTACACAAAGAACAAATGCTGAATGCAGTGGCACGCCATTATCCCGCGCAGCACTACGTGTTGATTGATGATAAGCCCAGTATTCTAGCTGCGGTAAAAGCAAAATGGCAGTCCCGCGTGACGACGGTGCTGCCATTGCAAGGGCACTACGCGCTTGATTTCGAGAGTCGTAAAAATTACCCGGCACCCGAGTTTGTCATTGACGACATCGGTGCCTTAGTGGATTTTGACGTACTCGATTTTGATTTGCCCATTACGTTTAAAAAAACCGTAAAAACTATCGAGCACACCGTATGAGGTTTACCGCGTTGGGGCGTGCGATGCTCGCACGTATTGCGGAAAAATCCGTGTCTTCACAAGCATCCTATTAAGTGACTCATTCAATCAGCCCACTTGCCGGCCAGCCCGCCTCTAATGCGATTTTGGTCGATATCCCCAAGCTCATCACCGCCTATTACAGCGAAATTCCCGACCCTTACATTGCCGCTCAACGTGTTGCCTTTGGCACGTCCGGACATCGCGGGTCGTCGTTGGATTTGTCGTTCAATGAGGCGCATGTGCTGGCGATTACCCAGGCCATTTGCCAGTATCGAGCGGAGCACCAGATTGCCGGCCCGCTGTTTTTGGGTATCGACACGCACGCGCTGTCTCAGCCGGCCTATGCCAGCGCGCTTGAGGTACTGGCGGCGAATGCGGTAGAGGTGATGTTGGCGCAAGGCAACGCCTATACCCCGACGCCTGCGATTTCCCACGCGATCCTTGCCTACAATCGTGGACGTGACCCGACATCTTCAGGCTTAGCGGACGGCATTGTCATTACCCCTTCGCATAATCCACCCGAAAGCGGTGGCTTCAAATATAACTCTCCCGATGGCGGGCCAGCGCAGCAGAATGTGACCGCCTGGATTGAGCGCGCCGCTAACATCTTGCTAGAGAATCAACTGCGCGGCGTTAAGCGCTTGCCCTATGCTCAAGCGCTGCGCGCTGCAAGCACGCATCGGTATGATTACATTAGCGCTTACGTTGCTGATCTAAGGAGCGTAATCGACATGGATGCGATTGCCGCTGCGAAGCTGCGTATCGGCGTTGATCCGCTCGGTGGCGCGGGCATACAGTATTGGCCGCGCATCGCTGAGCGCTATCAGCTTGATCTGACGCTTACCAGCACCATCGTTGATCCGACCTTTAGGTTTATGAGTGTGGACTGGGACGGGCGCATCCGTATGGATCCTTCCTCGGAGTTTGCGATGCAGCGGCTGATCGCGGTCAAGGATCGTTTTGATATCGCTTTCGCCTGTGACACCGATCATGATCGGCACGGCATCGTTACGCCAAGCGCAGGTTTGCTGCCCGCCAACCATGCGCAATCGGTGATGGTGGATTATTTGTTTCAACATCGGCCGCAGTGGAAAAATCACTGCGCCATCGGGAAAACGGTCGTCAGTACGCGCGTAATTGATCTGATCGCAGCACGATTAGGCCGCGCCTTATTTGATGCGCCCGTGGGTTTTAAGTGGTTTGCCAGCGGTTTATTCAATGGCAGCTTGGGTTTTGCGGGGGAAGAAAGCGCCGGCGCTAGTTTTTTGCGCCGCGATGGTCAAGTGTGGACGACCGACAAAGACGGCATCGCGCCCGCGCTTTTGGCCGCCGAAATCACCGCACGACGTAGACGCGATCCGGGTAGTTTGTATAAAGAACTAGCGAGCGAGTTTGGCAGCCCGGTTGCGAGCCGCGTTGAGGCGGTCGCTACGCCCGGTCAAAAGAAAAAGCTTGCGGCACTATCGCCGCAACACATCAGTGCCACCGAACTTGCCGGTGAAATAATCACCAGCATTATTGATAAAGCACCGGGTAACGATGCAGCCATTGGCGGCATTAAAGTCAACACAAAAAGCGGCTGGTTTGCCGCACGGCCGTCAGGTACTGAAGACATTTACAAAATCTACGCCGAAAGTTTCCAGGGTGCAGAGCATTTGCAAACTATTTTGCGGGAGGCGCAAGCGATTGTAGATCGCGCCATTGGAGACTGAATTTTCTTGTTTTGCTTCAAAGCGCCATCACCTCAGGTACAACCGCCAATTTGGCCGCCCGGCGTACAAAGGCTTTATCAAAGGTCATAAATGCCTGATCGCTGCGGCTCAACATCAGGTGCAGCGCATCGGCAAAGTCCATGCCCTGTGCGTAATGCGACAGCGCTGCTCTGATGACGTCTGCCTGCAGCGGTTTAAAGTTTGGCAGGCCTAGCAGCAAGGTCAGCCCTTTTTGGATCTCAGCCGGCGTGCAGTCGTTGGCCTCCAATACCCAAACCAACTCAAGAAACACGGTTACCGGAGCAGTAAACACCTGCTGTGTGGCAAGCAGCGCCTTCACGCGGCTATGTTGGGCTTTGTCATCTTGGAGCAGCAAACGTGCCAGCAGGTTCGTATCCAGCGCGATCACAGCGCGTGACGCGCCTTCAAGCGCGCTTTAATAGTGGCGTGGGTTTGCACTTCGCTAAGCCGTTTGCGCCCGGGTCTAGCCAAACACCCAGCGACATCCTCTAAAGCGCTAGCGCGTACCGCAGGCAGGGCGCGCAGACGGATTTCACCCTCCAGGTAACGCACTTCAAACAGCGAACCTGCCGACACGTGGGCGTCGTTGCGGATCGACTTTGGGATGACCAATTGGCCTTTGCTGGACAAAGTAGTGGTTTCCATAATGATGGGTTGCTTAAAAAGTAAGACGTATAGTAAGCCAAAGTCTGCTCAACTGCGAGGCACCTATCTAGCTCAGTGACGCTGTCGATTCAAAAGCAGGGAATTCCTTTTTTGAAATCAACTTAGAAGCACCTAAAGTACGGCGTAAACTCAGCAGTTCCGCCGCAATGCTGACCGCAATTTCGCTGGGCGTTTCGGCACCGATTGGCAGGCCAATAGGCGCTTTGAGCACGGCCAAAAGTGCGGCTGGAAACGCCCCGAGCTGCTGGCGCACTAAACGAATGCGGCGGGTGCTGCCCATCATGCCGATCAAGGAAAATTCGACTTCACTTTGTGCAATAGCATTGAGTGCTGTTAAATCATGACTGTAGCTGCGGCTGAGCAATATCGCCATCGCGGCGGGCGCGCCGTTTGATTGATAGGTTTTTGCCTCCCGCCCGGCGCTGGCCCAGTCGCTATAAGCGATGATTTCCAGATCAGTGCTAAGCGTGCAGCCGAATACCTCGTCGCGTTCGTCAATCACCGCCACTGGAAACCCTAAGCGCACCAGTAACTCCGCTAGCGCCACGCCGCAATGGCCGCCCCCGCCGATTAGGCACATGGGCGCGGGTGAAAAGCATAGGCTTTCGCGCGCGCTTGGCGCGTCAGGCAACAGCGTCGTGGCGTTAATGATCGCGGTTCGACCGATTTTCAAGTCGGCAGAAATTGCTTGCGCCCGATGATGTAAATCCGCACCGTTAAAACTACTGAGGCATAACCGCATATGGCCGCCGCAAACGCCGCTGGTGGCAGCGGCTCCAAGGCCCGCTTGCCCGGAAAGATCAATTTCCAGCGTTTCTTGCGCTACTGAAGGCAATCTCAATAATGCCGCTGCTGCCCGCAAAACCTTGGCTTCGCCCGCACCCCCACCGATGCTGGCAATGGGTGCTATGAGTTTGCCACTTTGATCCAGCGCCACCGCCATTTGCGCGCCTTTTTTACGCGGCGTGGAACCACGGGTATGAACCACGCTTGCCACGCACCAGCGTTCGACTTTTTGCGTATAGCTAATAAGCTGCGTGTAAAACTGCAGTGGCGTCATGCGCTTACGCTAATTTCGAACGGCCGCAACCGCACGCAAAATTGCTTCCGGCGTTGACGGGCAGGCAAGCATAATCGGCGCGCGGCTGGGCGTGCTGGCAAATGCTGCCACCGCGTCCCGCAAGGCTTCGCGCACGCTAATTGCCAGCATCAGCGGCGGCTCGCCGGTGGCTTTGCTGCCATAAATAACTCCAGGCTGCGCTGCGTTGTCCAGCAGCGTCGTAGAAAATTGGCCCGTTGCCGCATCCGGTACTTCGCTAATTGTGGGGATTTTATAGGTGCTGGGGGCCACCGTTCTTAAGCGTCCATTGGCGTCCCAAACCAGCTCTTCCATAGTTAGCCAACCCATGCCTTGCACAAATCCGCCCTCAATTTGACCGACATCGATTAATGGATTTAGCGAATCCCCAACATCATGTACCAAATGGGCGGCAAGCAAGCACCATTCGCCGGTGTAGCCATCCACTTCCACCTCGCTAACCGCCGCACCACAGGAGAAATAATAAAACGGATGCCCGGTGTTGCTGTCCATATCCCAACTCAATCCTGGCGTCGCGTAAAACCCAGTTGCGGCTAAGCTGATACGTGCGTCATAACTCAGCATAACCGCGTCGTTAAAACTGATTTGCTTACCGCCGTCGCTAATTTGATCGTCTGCAGCGCTGAGTATGCTGTCGTCACTCAGGCCCCAGTGTTTGCGCAGCACCGCAAAAATGCGTGCCAAAATGGCATCACAGGCAGATTTTACGGCTTGACCGTTGAGATCAGCACCGGCCGACGCCGCAGTCGCGGAAGTATTCGGCACTTTTTCGGTGCTGGTCACCATGATTTTGATGCGACTTTGCGCCACGCCCAAAGTGCGGGCGGCCACGGCCAACATTTTGCTGTGCAACCCTTGGCCCATTTCGGTGCCGCCATGATTCACCTGTACGCTGCCGTCGTGATAAATCAGCACATGCGCGCCGGCTTGGTTGTAGACCACCTTATTAAAAGAAATGCCGAATTTGACCGGTGTAATCGCCAGCCCCCGCTTGCGTGCGGAATTGGCTTGATTGAAGGTTTTGGCCGCCTGCAGCCGTTCAGCGTAATTACCCTGGCGAAGCGCAAGCTGCCAAATGCGAGGCATGCGTAACCCGCTATCAGCGTCGCGCACCGGTTGGCCGTAGTGCGTGTGGTCACGGTCAGGCTCCGCGCCGCTTGCGCCGCCATAAAAATTATGCGCGCGCACGACTTCCGGGGCCAAATCAAGCTGACGCGCAATCGCGCTGATGATTTCTTCAATCACCAACATACCCTGGGGCCCGCCAAAGCCGCGAAACGCGGTGTTTGATACTTTGTTCGTGCGCGCCATCAATCCAGTTAAATGCACGTTCGGCAAATAATAAGCGTTGTCGATATGCGCCATGGCGCGCGTCAGTAC
>JAYUUS010000046.1:0-2058 GCA_043754435.1 Rhodanobacteraceae bacterium | reverse complement strand
ACGACGACGTTTACAGCGGGGCGCAAACCGATTCGAGTACTCGTAACCAACGCGACGGGCATTGTCAGCAGCACTGACGCGCGCGTCGGCTTTGATTTTAGCGGCGGCAGCGGCACGGTTGTGGACGCCTCGGCAACGGTTAAGGGCATCACGCGGTTAAGCGTCGCGCCCGTGTCAGCAACGGTCCCAATCGCGGTCGGTGATAACGACACGCGCATGGCGCAAATCGCGACCAACACCGCCGCAAACGCAACCGAAATCACGAACCGCAGCGCAGCCGACACGACGCTAACCAACAATCTAAACGCGCACACAGCCGCCGTTAAACCGCATACGGGGCACCTCAACATCGACGGCACGAACGCGATGACGGCGGCATTCAACGCGGGCGGTTTCAAGATTACCAATCTTGCGACACCAACGGCGGCGACTGATGCGACAAATAAAACCTACGTCGATTCGCTGGCGTCGGGCTATCGAGATCGCGCCGCCGTCAAAGCCGCGACGACGGTAAACCTTACCCTTTCGGGCGTGCAGACAGTTGACGCGGTTTCGGTTCTTGCGGGTGATCGAGTACTCGTAAAAGACCAAACGACGCAAAGCGCGAACGGGCTTTATGACGTGCAAGCGGGCGCGTGGACGCGCAGCCTTGACGCCGACACAGCGGGCGAACTGCTGGCGGGCGTAAAGGTTTTCGTACAGAACGGTTCCGCAAATAGCGGTTTAGCCTACTCGATTCTTACAGCGCCGACGACGCTCGGCACTGACCCCGTTGTATGGACGGTTTCGGGCGGTCTCGGCGGCGGCACATCGGCGCAACCCGTCAATATCGGCACCGGCGTCGGCGTTTACGCCGCACCGCGCGCGGGCGCAAACGACAACTTCAAGAGTGTGCGCGCGGCCTCGACTAAAGCAACTGTCGTATCAAATGCCGACGGCTTGCACGTCGATTTTGACGTGATAGAAACCGCATTGACACTGCAAAACTTGGGCGGTTTGCTCACCGTTGCCAAAGGGGGCACGGGCTTAACGGCGACGACGACGGGCGATATCATCATCGCCAACGCCGCTAACGCTCTGGCGCGACTTGCGGGCAATACAGCGACAACGCGGCGATTTCTGATTTCAGCGGGCGACGGCACGTTAGCACTTGCGCCGACTTTGGGCGTGCTACTCGCGGGCGATTTGCCGCTCATGGGCGCGTCAGGTGCGGGTGCGGGTGCGGGCGCGGTGCCTTCACCTGGAGCGGTTGCGGGAACGACGCGATATTTTTGTGAAGATGGCACTTACAGCGTACCTCCGTCAGCAACGGGCGTAAACGCAAGCTCGGTACTGGGGCAGACGTTTGCGGAGTTTGCGCTCACGGACGCCGCGACTATTGCGATCAACTGGAATAACGGGCTGGGGCAGTGGGTAGTTTTAGGCGGTAATCGCACGTTTACGTTTTCAAACCCGATTAACGGGCAGACCTATGTGTTACGCTTGAAGCAAGACGCGACCGGCACACGAACCGCAGCTTGGCCGACAGTTACTTGGCAGGGCGGCACGGCTCCAACGCTCACAACCGCCGTGAACAAATCTGACATTCTCACGTTTTTCTACTCGAACGGCGTGTATTATGCGAATTTCACGTTGAATTATTGATGAGTGGGAGTGGAGGTGCAAATGCACGCAATTTTAATGACGCAAAAACGCGGTGGGATTACCAGTATCGTGCTGTCCGGTGCGGGCACCGCAGCCGCAAACGGCACTTATGCGCCAAGCGGGACGATAAACGGTCAGACACTGTACCAAATTGGCGTGACAACCGTTTACATTTACTACGCCACCGCTATTACATACGGCGTCGGCTGGAAACAAGGTGTTTCTTTCAGCGCGCGTCCAAATTATTCTCTTGCTGGCACTACCACAACTGGGCCGCAGTCTCCGGCTACGTCGGGTAGCGGTTCCAACCCGGTTCCAACCGTAGTCGTCAACTATTAGCCACTGACCTGATCGAGTACTCGATGGCTTTGCGCGTTGTTCGGACGGCTCAGGTTTCCGACGCCGCTCGGATTT
>JAYUUS010000045.1:0-2062 GCA_043754435.1 Rhodanobacteraceae bacterium | reverse complement strand
CACCACCAGCACACGCTGCACGCAGGCGGTCGCGGGGTTTTCCAGCGCGGCATCGACATTGGCTTTCAGCGGCACCGACTTGCCGCCGCGCAGGCCAGCGTCGGCGGTAATCACAAGTCGACTTTGGCAATCCTCAATGCGCCCAATCAGCGCCTCGGGCGAAAAGCCGCCAAACACCACCGAATGCACTGCGCCAATGCGCGCACACGCCAGCATTGCGACTGCGGCGTCCGGTATCATCGGCAGATAAATCGTGACGCGATCACCTTTTTTAATGCCCTGCGCACGCAGCGCATTGCCCAGCCGCCCGACGCGTCCGTAAAGCTCGCGGTAGGTAATGGTTTCACTGGTGTCTGGGCTGTCGCCCTCAAAAATAATCGCCGCATCATTGCCGTGCACTGCCAAATGGCGATCAATGCAATTGACGGCAACATTCAGCACGCCGTCCTCATACCAACGAATGCGAAAGTCCTCCGGCAAAAACGACACGTCGCGCACCTGAGTGAATGGCTTGATCCAATTCAAGCGCTGCCCAACCCGGCCCCAAAAGTCAACGGAATCTTCGATGGAGCGGGCGTAGTCGCGCGCATAGCCTGCGGCATCAATGCGCGCGCTGCGGGCGAGTTCGGCGGACGGCGGATAGCGTGTGGTCATAGCGAACATCCTCGACGGTGGATTGACAACGTAGCTTAGTTCTTTTGCGGGAATGGCGGAGCTGAATGGGTGCGCGTTATTTCCGATACAGTTGGTGCCTGCAATTAAAGCCTAATCAAGGCCGCCCTGACTATCAATGCCCCAAACCAGCACCATCATAACCCTAGCCACCCCGCGCAGCCTCCCGAAAGCCGCAAACCTACCCGGCCGCGTCGTCGTACTCGATATCGCCTTCGCCTCGAACGCGGGCGGCATGAGTTTCGAAAAAGTCACGGGCAAGTTCATTGCCGAATTAGGCCCGCGTTTGGCGCTGTGGGTGGATCATCACGACAGTGACTATCACGCGCAATTTGCCGGTGATCCGCGCTTTGTCTTGCATCGCAAAGCCGAGCATGGCGCTTGCCCGGAATTGCTTACACCGGCGTTGGTTACAGGCGCTGGGCAGATTGACTGCATTGTTTGCCACAACGATTTTGATGGCTTGATGAGCGCGGCGAAATGGCTGCGGGGCGGCGATGAGTGCTACGCAGGTGCCGATGCGGACGCATTTGCGATTGACACCTGTAGCGCCCAGCCTAGCGATTTGGCGCAGGCCATTCAGCGCAGTATTTTGACGCAAGCCAAGAACCGCGACTGGCTGCTGCGCATTGTAGACTTCCTAGCCGATGGCGCGCAAAACTCGGAAATGCTAGTCGAGATTACGCAGGTTGGCAGGCCGTATCGCCAGCTGCAAGAAGCGGCTGAGTTACTCGCCGAGCAGTTTGTACCCGCCGCGAAAGAGACCGTTTTAGTAAGCGTGCCGCCTGACTGGCCCAACTACGATCGCACGCATTTGCTGCTGTTAGGGCAGCGCCGAGCGCGGATCGCCGCTGTGCTGGATCGCGATACTTTGACGTTTGCCGCGCACTATAAAAGCGGCATTAATTTTCTGGCGCTGTTTGGCTTGAGCGGCGGCATGCCAACGGTGGTGTCGTTACAGGCCAAGGATTTAGCTATCGCGTTGGCTGCGCTTGATGCGCAATTGGACTGAGTTGAGTACGGGAATGTAGCGCGAGTCATCCAAGAAAATTTAAAGCGCGGTAAACCCACCATCCACCGCCAATTGATGCCCAGTCACAAACGATGCCGCGTCCGAACATAGCCACAACACCGCTGCGGCCACTTCGCTGACTTCACCAATGCGCCCAATAGGATGCATGCGCACGATGGCTTGTGCGTCGGCAAGCTTGGCTTCGACGACGCGCTCAAACATCGGCGTTCGAATCACTGCTGGGCACACCGAATTGACGCGAATGCCATAATGGCCGTATTCGGCGGCGGCACTTTTGGTCAAGCCAACCACCGCGTGTTTGGTTGCTGCATATATAGCGTGTTTGGGTGCGCCGCAAAGGCCGGCAACGGAGGCAGT
>JAYUUS010000044.1:0-6071 GCA_043754435.1 Rhodanobacteraceae bacterium | reverse complement strand
GGTAATTGTCTATTGCCGGCAGCACTTTGCCCAAATAAGCGGCGAACGCCATCGCGGCAGCTGCAATCGGTGCTGCAAAGCCAGCCACCAACGAGACCCAACCCGCAGTGAAGCCCAAGCTCGGATGAAAAATGCGCCCTAACAAATGATATTCGCCGCCGGAGCGCGGTAACGCAGCGCCCAGTTCTGCGTAACTCAATGCGCCCAGCAGCGCCACCACAGCGCCCACCAGCCACAGCAGCAAAATGGCAAACGGTGAGTTCAAAGAATGCACTTGAAAGCTGAGTGTGGAAAAAACGCCCACGCCGATCATGGAGGCTACCACTACTGCACTCGCGGTCGGCCAACCGAGCATGCGCTCAGGCGTACTTTCACTTGATGAGTTCAGCATTAGGCTTGCACCACAACACGCAGCTCTTTTGGTAGTGCGAACACCATATTTTCCACCGCGCCATCAAGCTGCCGGGGCGGATTACCACCTGCGGCTTGGATCGCCGTCAGCACTTCTTGCACCAGACTTTCCGGCGCACTAGCACCGGCCGTAACACCTATTGCGCGTTTGCCCACAAGCCACGCGGGCTGAATATCTTGCGCACCGTCGATTAAATAGGATTCGACGCCGACCTTTTCCGCCAGTTCACGTAAACGGTTGCTGTTAGAACTATTGGGTGAACCGACTACCAACACCAAATCGCAGGCTTGTGCGAGCGCACGTACCGCATCTTGGCGATTTTGCGTGGCATAGCAAATATCGTCATGGCGTGGCCCCTGCAGCGCCGGGAATCGCTCGCGCAAGGCATCTATGATGTCGCGGGTTTCATCCACGCTCAGGGTCGTTTGCGTGGTGTAGGCAAGCTGATCTGGCTGTGAAGGCATGATGGCATTGGCCTCGGCAACCGAATCAATCAGATAAATTCTCCCTTTCGCATTCACGCAATCCCATTGGCCGAGCGTGCCCTCCACTTCCGGATGACCATGATGCCCAATCAGCACGACATCTTTGCCCGCCTTACACAAACGCGCCACTTCCATATGGACTTTAGTGACCAGTGGGCAAGTGGCGTCAAAAATGCGCAACCCGCGCCGCGCCGCTTCGCCGCGTACCGCTTGCGACACGCCGTGTGCCGAAAAAATGACGGTTTGATCTGCGGGCACTTCTTCAAGCTCATCGACAAACACCGCACCCCGGGTGCGCAATTTTTCCACGACAAATCGGTTGTGTACAACTTCATGGCGCACATAAATCGGTGCACCGAACAAGTCTAACGCGCGCTCAACGATATCAATTGCGCGGTCCACACCCGCGCAAAACCCCCGTGGGTTGGCTAGAACGATGTCCATAAATACAATCTCAAAAGCAGTTGTCTAAAGTTTTTAAGGGTAACAAGTTCAGCGTGCTTGGGGCGCATTAGCCTTCTGGCAAATATCAGGCATTCATGGACGGCAAAAGCACGCTGTATTTTAGGCAGCTTTGTATAGCCTTAAACCAAAGCATCGGCCAGAATAAAAACCGGAGAATCTGCAAATTCGCGAAACTGTCCACTAATTTTTTGCATGATCGGGCCGTCAAAATCGACCGCAAAGCCATCTTGGCTGTTCACTTCGATCACCTCAATGTATTGAAAAGGCGCGGCACTTGCAGCACCCATCAAGCCATTGCTGCGCAGTATTTTGCAGCTATCCACGCTTTTGAGGCTATTGACGCTAGGTAGATCGTTTGTGCGTGCCCAAGTTTCATAATCTGCACGGTTCTTGCCAGCTTTTAGATTGAAAAGAACGATCAAATGCGACATAGACACCTCAAGAGTAATTGCAAACAGGTTGATGATAGGGCATCGGCGCGCCGCTGATTGCGCCAATTAGGCCCGTAATATTCGTAACAAAATGATACTAAAATTTTAAGGACACCAAAAACGCCTGAATTGCTGCACCTGCACATCACCCAGTTGTGACAGAAACTAGACACACAATTCAGCCCTTTCAGGCTATATTTGCATTCTTAACTTTTTCTCGGAAGGTGCAGTGTTGGTAGCAAGACCTAACGCCGCAATTGCAATTGCATCACTCTACCCGCGCCGCTGAATCACCGTGCATACCTACTATTTCGGTGAATTGGCTTTTTGAAAAGGTATTTGCATATGCTTGAACAGTATTTCCCCATCGCAGTATTTCTAATCGTAGGCTTTGGCTTAGGCGTGGTGTTGATGACCGCGGGATCCTTGCTGGGGCCGCGCATGCCAGGGCTTGAGAAAAACTCACCCTATGAATGCGGTTTTGAAGCTTTTGACGATGCGCGTATGCGTTTTGATGTTCGTTATTACCTGTTGGCCATTTTATTTATCGTGTTTGATTTAGAAGTCGCGTTTTTGGTGCCGTGGGCGGTTGTGCTTGACGAACTTGGCACACGCGGGTTGGCGGTCATGGCCACTTTTTTAGCGATATTAGTTTTAGGCTTTGCCTATGTTTGGAAGAAAGGAGCTCTCGAATGGGAATAATGCACAACCCAGCGCCGATCGGCAGTCTGGACGATATTTTGCGCCCTGAAGGAGAAAACCCACTGCTGGAGCATGGCTTTGTCACCACTTCAGTCGACTCCGTCATTAATTGGGCACGTACCGGCTCCATGTGGCCGGTCACGTTTGGCTTGGCCTGTTGCGCGGTGGAAATGATGCACGCCGGTGCATCACGCTTGGATTTGGATCGTTTTGGCGTGGTGTTTAGACCTAGCCCACGGCAATCAGATTTGATGATTGTGGCAGGCACGCTGGTCAATAAAATGGCACCGGCTTTGCGCCGTGTTTATGATCAGATGCCCGAGCCTAAATGGGTGATTTCCATGGGTTCTTGCGCAAATGGCGGCGGCTACTATCACTACAGCTATTCCGTTGTACGTGGCTGTGATCGCATCGTGCCCGTAGATATCTATGTTCCCGGCTGTCCGCCGACCGCCGAGGCGCTGATTTACGGTATTTTGCAACTGCAAAAAAAGATTCGGCGCACGGAATCCATTGCCAACAAGATTATTCGCTAACGCTATGAATTTAATCGAAATTATCCAAGCTAAATTGGGTGCATTGGCGCTTTCGATAAGCGCTAGCAAAGCTGAGATTACCCTTGAAGTGCAGCTGCAGGATTATCTGTCAGCGGCAAAGATTTTGCGCGACGATGCCGAGCTGAAATTCGAAGTGTTAGTTGATTTATGCGGCGTTGATTACTTGGGCTATGGTCAAGATGAATGGGCAACGGAGTCAGTCTCTAGCGAAGGCTTTAGCCGTGGCATACAAGTCGGTCGCGATCAAGCACTTAACATCGCCTTTCTGGATGTGCCCGGTGCGGGCGCACCAGGGCGTTTTCGCTGGGAAGATCGTCCAGAAGCCAGCGACATACCGCGCCGATTTGCCGTAGTGGTACACCTGCTTTCGCTGTCGCTTAATCAACGCCTTCGACTCAAGGTGTTTAGCATCGATAATGACCTGCCCGTAGTGCCCAGCCTGACCGAACTATGGCGCGGTGTGAACTGGTTTGAGCGCGAAGCATTTGATCTATTTGGCATTGTTTTCGATGGCCACCCAGATTTGCGGCGTATTTTGACCGACTACGGCTTTGTTGGACATCCATTTCGCAAGGACTTTCCGCTAATTGGTAACGTCGAAGTACGCTATGACGCGGTTAAAAAGCGCGTCGTCTATGAACCGGTTTCTATTGAGCCACGTATTGGCGTGCCGCGTGTGGTGCGTGAAGACTCGCGCTATGGTCAAGCGCAAGCTGAAGCTGCGCTCAGAAATTCGGTAAAGGTTTAATGCTATGGCAGAAATTCGCAACTACACCATGAACTTTGGCCCACAACACCCTGCAGCGCACGGTGTCTTACGGCTGGTATTGGAAATGGACGGTGAAGTCGTTACACGCGCAGACCCGCATATCGGCTTACTGCATCGGGCTACAGAAAAACTAGCCGAATCAAAGCCTTATAACCAATCTATTGGCTATATGGACCGCCTCGATTACGTCTCGATGATGTGTAACGAGCACGCCTATGTGCGGGCAATCGAGCAATTGTTAGGCGTTAGCGCACCGATCCGTGCGCAATATATCCGCACGCTTTTTGATGAAATGACGCGGATTCTCAATCATTTGATGTGGCTAGGCTCCAATGCGCTGGATTTAGGCGCAATGACGGTATTTTTGTACGCATTCCGTGAGCGCGAAGAGCTGATGGACTGCTACGAAGCGGTTTCCGGCGCGCGCCTCCATGCAACTTATTATCGGCCGGGCGGCGTGTATCGGGATTTGCCTGAGCAAATGCCGAAATATAAAGAGTCCGCGTGGACTAAGGGCGCGAACTTAAAGACGCGTAATGCTTGGCGTGAAGGCTCAATGTTGGATTTCCTCGATCAGTTTTGCGTCGATTTTTATACGCGTGTTGACGAGTACGAAACGCTATTGACGGACAACCGCATATGGAAGCAGCGCACTGTGGGCATCGGTGTGGTCAGCCCAGAACAAGCGATGGCGTTGGGTTTTTCTGGTGTGATGCTGCGCGGTTCGGGAATCGCTTGGGATCTGCGCAAAAAGCAACCCTATGCTGCTTACGATCAAGTCGCTTTTGATTTGCCGCTGGGCACCAATGGCGATTGTTATGATCGCTACTTGGTACGCGTTGAAGAAATGCGCCAGTCTTGCAAAATTATGCAGCAGTGCGTGAAATGGCTGCGCGCTAATCCTGGGCCGGTGATGCTGCAAAACTATAAGGTGGCACCGCCGTCGCGGGTCGAGATGAAAGACGACATGGAAGCGTTAATTCACCACTTCAAACTGTTTAGCGAAGGCTACTCGGTACCTGCAGGTGAGATTTATAGCGCGGTTGAAGCACCAAAGGGCGAATTCGGCATTTATTTAATTAGCGACGGTGCAAATAAACCGTTTCGCCTCAAAGTGCGCGCACCCGGCTTTGCGCACCTTTCTGCAATGGACGAATTAACCCGTGGTCATATGCTGCCGGATGTCGTAGCACTGATTGGCACACTTGATATTGTTTTTGGCGAAGTTGATCGATAAATGAAAGCTGCAAATACTCAGATTAATCCTGAAGCCGTTGATCCGATGCTGGTTTTAAATGACCACACGCGTCATGAAATTGAGCATTGGCTGACTAAATTCCCTGCTGATAGACGGCGCTCAGCCATGATTGCTGGCCTGCGCGCCGCACAAGAGCAAAATCACGGCCATTTGACGGACGAACTCATTACTGCCGTTGCAAATTATTTAAAAACCCCGCCGACTTGGGCCTATGAAGTGGCGAGCTTTTATTCACAATTTCATATTGGCGCATGTGGCAGAAATAAGGTCTCAGTTTGCACCAATATTTCCTGCTGGCTAAATGGCGCGAACGATATCTTGGCGCATGTCGAAAATAAATACGGCATCAAATTGGGCGGCAGCAGTAGTGACGGCAAAATTCATTTAGTCGAAGAAGAAGAATGCCTTGCAGCCTGCGTGCGGGCACCGATGATGACGGTGAATGGGCATTATCATGAAAATCTTACCACTCAGAAAGTTGACATTATTTTGGATGCGTTGGTCTGAGCTATGTCACCGCCGAATATTCTACCCGCGCGAATGAAATGGGATGTTGAGACTTTTTCCAGTCTTGCAACAAATGAAGCCTTTTTCGAGAAGCGGCTAGAATTGCTAGATGGGGATATTTTAGAAATGGCACCGATCGGCGCAAGGCACATGGACTTGGTCGCACGCCTAACTTATTTAATGGGACGTGCTGCGGCGGATCAACATACTGTTAGCGTGCAAAATGGCTTGCGACTCAATGCAAAAACAGAGCTTTACCCAGACATTGCGATTTTGCGGCAATCCCCAGCAGCGCCGATTCGGGAACTGCCAACACCCGCAGAAGTGCTGCTGATTATTGAAGTTTCAGATAGCACATTAAAATATGATCGCAAAGTAAAAACTCCTCGATATTTAGAAGCCGGAATACCTGAAGTTTGGATTGTTAACGCGGCTAATTTTTCTGTAGAAATCCAGCGATTGCACGAAGCAACTCAAACAGTAAA
>JAYUUS010000043.1:0-2068 GCA_043754435.1 Rhodanobacteraceae bacterium | reverse complement strand
TGGACTGAGCAATTGAACACCGCACGCGCGGGGGAATTGCACGAAACCCTATGCGCTTGGTTGGCGAAGTCTGCGAAAACATGTGCATCACTGGCGCTTATTTACCACCTTGCCGACGGCGGCACCGGGCCCATTCCAAAACGCTGTGTTGAAATTGGCTGTGCTTGGGTGGAGTATCTTTTCAGCCACGCAAAGCGCTTGTATGCGCCAGCGATCCAGGGCGATGCACTATCAGCACGCACCCTAGCGGCCAAGCTCAAGGCCGGTAAGCTCGAAAATGGGTTCACTGCCCGCGACGTTGGGCGCAAGTGCTGGACGGGATTAACTAGCTCGGGCTCAGTAAACGAAGCGCTTGAATTGTTGGTTGAACTGGGTTGGCTGACTGAGTATTCAGAGGACACCGGCGGGCGGCCGACCACTGCATATGAGATCAATCCGCGCATTGCCGAAATTGCGCTATGAGCTACCTTGCGCGGCTCCGAGAGAATAAAAATTCTGCAAATACCCCTACACACGAACTGACAAAACTGACGAAAGCCCCTTTTGGGACGAACACCCCCCCTTTTGTCAGTTTCGTCAGTTCCATACCGGGCCCATTTGCAGAAAATTTTGATGCGCTGCAAAACCAGGTCAAACAACTAGCCGGGCATTCTTGGCAGCGATTGGCCGAGAACATGACGCCTGAGCGCTGGGCAAACATCGCTGAGCTGATGGCCAGTGCAGACGATGGCGCGCGCTTTCTGAAAGATTGGACGGCGCGCAATATCTTGGTGCTAAACATCGCGCGCGGAGTTGTGAGCTCGAATCAAACACACGCGGTCATTTGCCGGGCATGTGGTCCAGTGTTTACGCACCGCACGCGGGCCGATGATCCGACCGGGCAGGATGGCAGCGAACAGGGGCTAGATTGCGTGCTGAGCTGCGAATGGTGCGGCCGTGGCGTGCCTAGTCGACGCCCTGAGCTTGGGGGAATGATTCCATGCTTTTAAGTACACGCATAGCGGAAATTCTAGCCAAGCTGCACCAGAGTGAAGCGCGCGAAGTATTGCTCAGCCTTGGGGCACCCGCTGTTTTGAAATCATTTGACAGGGATTGTCAGCGGCGGCACGCGGCGCAACTGTTGGGCCAAGGCTGCACACGGACTATCACACGCGACCGGCTAATGCAGCGCTACCAGATCAGCATGCGCAGCGCATACCGGCTAATCGACAACGTGATTCAAAACCGTGCCAGGACGGGGCATGTGCTGGCAAATACCGGCCGTATATTTAACGCTCACAATCAATAAAGGCACCACACACAATGCAATCTCAAAGCAAGGTAGTTCAAATTAACCCAGAACAGGCCCGCATCGATGCGGCGGTCAAGCTGGCAAAGGAAACCGCCAACACCACCGCAACACTTGGCGAGCGCAAACGCTATTTGGCAATCAGCGCTCTATCGAAGCCCGGTTTAGAAGCGCAGGTTCAAGCGGCTCTTGAAAGCGGCGTAAGCGCTGGCGATTTTGCGCTGGCGATCATGACCGCTCAGATGAATAAACCAAAGGGCTAAGACGACAATGAAAACATTTTTAGATTCAATCAAAGCCCGGGCAGAACTGGCACAGGCGACCCTAGCAACTGCCGACAAGCTGGCAAGTCTGGAACTTGCTGTTGATGAAACCAAAGCGGAGTTTGACCGTTACGCAGGTGGCCCAATAAATAGCCAACAAAAAAGCGTCACGCACGCGGCCTGGACTGCAGCGAATCACGCCGTTGAACGCTTTCGTCGTTCGATTGCTGACGCTCAAAATGTCTTGGCGAGCTGCACCCCGATACTAAATGCCGACGCCGATCTAGCGACCGCACACGGTGCCTACGCTGAGGCGCGCGCCGTCACTAACGCATCGCTTGCCGAGATAAGCAACCTGCATAGATTGATCGCTGAATTAAATGGTGAGATTGCCGACCTCAGCGCCAAGGCCAAGCAAGCGTTAGCGGCGCACGGTCAAGCCTCAGCAGCGGCACGCCTAACCGGGCAGCAGGCACCACCTACACCCAAGCTAATCACGACGCTAAGCGCCGATCTT
>JAYUUS010000042.1:0-2072 GCA_043754435.1 Rhodanobacteraceae bacterium | reverse complement strand
ATGACTGCCTTCGACAGAGCGATATTCTGCTCGGCACTTCCGTCGGCCCCAGCGCGAACACTCAACTCCTGCGCGAGGTCCTTGCGTGCGGCAAGGCTCGAGTCCAGGTCAAGCAGCTTGAGCAGGTCCACGATTGACGTCCGCCAGTTACCCCCTACGCCTTGAGAGGAGGCCAGTTTGGTCAAGACAACGTCCACGTCGACTGCTTGCAGCGGCTGTGTCGAGACGCTGACACCGGGGGCAGCCGATGGTTGCAGCGGCTGTGTCGAGACTCTGGCGCCGGGGGCAGCCGATGGTTGCGTCGGCTGCTGCGTCGACGCCGGGCCCGATGTGGCCGCCGCATTAGTTGAGCTGTGATGGAAGATCTTGTCCAGGATCGATTTGAAAATGCCCATGCTGTTGTGCTCCTTTTAGAGGTGAAGATGGTCAGCTCGACGCTCGTTGGTCGGCACCGACTCAGCTCAGTTATTCCGGTAGCCCACGATGCCTCGGGACTGCCATTTTTTCTGTGCGCCACCACACCTAACGGAACGAATCCGCAAGAGCGACTCTGCCCGCAGGACGGGGGTACAACTGTATGCGCGTTGACGCACGGAACATCCCGGCCGGCAAGACTGCAGTCAGAATTGGTATGCACTGAATGGCTTTCAAGTCGGGACTCGGTTTTACTATCCATCTAAAGGCAATCTCATGACGCTGGCCAAAGACCAAAACACGCGGGAGGAAATATGAGACGCGGGCGTAGACACCCAGGCCTGAGACCTAAAACGCCAGCGGCCTAAAAACCGATGGCACTTTAAGATTTGTCGCCCAAACCCACCCAAAATCCTTGCTCAAACAATTACAAGCCCAACGCACTCAGCCGCAAACGCGGCAATAAAATCATCCTGTAGCGTCCTAAATCTTGTTCAAAATTCGAGCAAAGCCAATCCCAAACAGCGTTTTTTGACTGATTGCCTTCGCTTTATCGATCAACTCCTCCAATTCCCCGACCACCCGCCAGTATCCTGAACCTATTCAAAAAGCCAATACGCCGAAATAGTAGGTATGCGCTTAATTTATCGTTCGGATCACTGCGCCTTTGACGCGCCTCGTCCAGTGGTGCTTGTCTAAACCCAATTTGGTCAGCGCTTTCGGTTCGCTCGCCGCAATCTGGCCGCGCTTGCCGGAATGCAATTCACGGCCAGTAAAATCGACGAGTTCAATGTAATCCGCCGCCGAAATACCGGGTAAATTGAAAGATCGAACACCGACCAGCGGCATTAATGGCACATTTGCGCGCTCCGGATTCTTGCGCTGTTGATTGCGCATTTTGACACTGGTGTAGCGCGACGTCGCAAGGTTGCTGGCGATTTTGGCGCGCACGGGATTTAAATCAACGTAGGCCATCGCCGCGAGGATCGATTTCTCACTCAGCAGCGCTTGGCAGACAAACCGGCCCTCCCAAAATCTACCCGCTACCTTGTCTGCGCGCAATCGGCTCGGAGAGTGACTTCACTAGCCACGACAAATTAGCCAATTGGGCGCGATATTCGGCCAAGATTTCCGGGTTTTCCAAAATTGCCGCGATCTTTTGCGCGCAAAGCTCGGCGTTACGCGCGGGATAAAGCTGGATCCAGCGAGTGGCAACTTCTTCTGGCGACCAGGAATGCGCGGTAGCCGGGCTCATGTGCACAACGATGTGCAGATGGTTGCTCATCACCGCCCAAGCGTGCACGCCGCACGCAAAAATATTCCCCAGCTCGAAAATGCGCGCCTCGACCCAAGATTTTCGATGCTCGAAACTTTTGCCGAGGTATGTGTCCAAGCCGCACAGCCAAGATCGGCGCACACAGCGGTTGACGCAATGAAATGTTCCGGCTTGTGATGGATCGACGAGTTGGCTGCGGGGTTGAGTCATTTGCTCAGTTTGGGAAGATGCACGTTGCGTGCGAATCAGTTTGGGTGCAATGTTCGCTCGGATTTATCTGAGGGGGGTTGTTCGCGCGGTGTTGTCGCGACCAGCCCTAGTGGCTAGCACCAAACCCATCGCTGAAAAGCTGGTCTTCGTCATAGCGCAGCGTCATGGCATC
>JAYUUS010000041.1:0-2074 GCA_043754435.1 Rhodanobacteraceae bacterium | reverse complement strand
CATACACCGCACTTGCCGGTCAGGCCGTTAAATACATACCAGCCTTTGCGCTCTTTCGGCGCGCAGGCAGTAGGTACACGGCGAACGCGACCGCTCGGACAAATCGCGCGGATTAGTAGCCCGTTTGCTGCGCAAAAGTTGGCGAAGGTCATGTCCAGCCATCCGATTCAATCCGCGCTTTGAAAGCTTGATACAGCTCCTCGACTGTGAATTTTGCGTCACCAAGCCAGCCGCCAATACTGACTAGCTCGGTGCCGTGCAGCTGGAAAAAATCGGGCTTTTGTTGTGCCTCCTGAGTCATAAATCCCCACTTTTCTTGAGCTTGACCAGCACCGGGAACACAACGCGCATATGCGCAGCGCAACACTGCGCAGCCTTGCGCATCGCGTCCAATTCATCATTTGCCGCGCCGTCCCATTGCGCGTTACCGATTCGGCAAATCCAAGTTACAGGGCTTGCCAGCAGTTCTACGATGCCGAATTGCGCGCGGCGGTATCCTTGGGGCGATTGCAGCCCGAATAGGTCGGCGATCATGCTGCCTCTCTTTTTGGCGCGCTTCGTGCGTGCTTAATCAACCGAGACTTAACCCAGTTCAGCACCTCAGTTTGCGGTTCTGTAGTTACTTCATGGCCCCCTCGCGGCCATTCGCCGAACTTTTCGCGGAATGCCGCAAGGGCATACGTCGGCTTGTAACTTTGCGCATTTTGAATATGCAAAAGCTGTGAATAGAAGTCTTGCTTTTGTTTTCTTGACACCGCCTCAAGCGCCTTTGATTCGCGCTTTTTCATCTTGCCGGGCACAACTTCAACGCCGCTCTTTCGCGCCGGTCTAACGTATCCGCACGCGGCGTTTGCGCAAGCGTCCGAGCTTCCAACCCATAGAGCGCGGCATTTTGGGCACATGCACTCGGATTTTTCCGCCTTCGTCTTTTCCTTGGGCGCTTTAGGCTGATCGCCCTTATTAAGCGTGGTGCAGCCGTTCAAAAACTGATCATCAACACGCGTCCCGAACCGGAACCAGTTGCCGCCGTGGTCATTAAATACGGCTTCGCTTTTGCCTTCGCAAGTTCGCATAATTCGGCCAAAGAATTGCACGAATTGCTCAAAGCCTTTCCGCCAAGCGCGCGCGCAAATGCCGAACTTTACGCCGGGATTGTCAAACCCTTTTGTTAAAATATCGACCGCAATCAGGCCGTTAATTTTGGTGTCATCGCGCGCAAAATCCTTGAATACGTCGCGCTTAAAATCATTGTCATCACGATAGCTGATAGGGATGAAATTCAACCCGACCGCCGCGAATGCCTGCGCTAATTCCGCGCCGCTGGCAACATTAGGCACCGCAACTACCGTCTTAACTGGCCCGCCGAAATGGGCGTACGTTTTTTCTAGGTAGTCTCCTACGATGTTGCCGACGATTTTTATCGTGCGCTTGCCGGATTCGGTTTTATCCCATTCGCCATTCTTAGACTTGACCCCGGCCATGTCGATTTCTTCGGCGCAATACACCGCAGGCATGATCAATAAGCCTTCGTCAACTAGCTCGTTTGTTGTCGCCGGACAAACAATGTCGTCGAAAAATAGGCCGCATGATTTAGTGGTCGGTGTCGCTGTGAACCCGACAATTAGCGCGCCTTCGTTCGCGTCGCATATGCGGATTTGCGACGCGTAAAGCACATGACATTCGTAAATCAAAATCAGGTCATATTGCATCATGTCCATACTTGCGAGCGTGTGTACGCTGCAAATGTGGATCTTCTCGGAAAGGTGAAAACGCCCCGACTCGGACATGATCACGGCGTGGGGAATGCGGTAATAGTCAAAAACGGCGCTTGTTTGATTCACCAGCACAATGCGATCAAGCATCACGCAGATGCGAAGTCCTCTAGCCGAAGCCTTGCGCGCCATGTCAGCAAACACAATGCTTTTGCCGAACCCGGTCGGGCCGTAATAAACAATGCGCGGCTTGCGCTTGATGCCTTGTGCGGAAAGTATTGGCAAATGCGCCCGCATGGCTGCGCCTGTTTGTGTTACGCCTTCGGCTTGGCGCGTTCGTAGGATTAGTTCGGCGCTCACTT
>JAYUUS010000040.1:0-2076 GCA_043754435.1 Rhodanobacteraceae bacterium | reverse complement strand
GCATCGCCACGGTGGTGTGCCGATTTACGATCAGGACGTGTTCGTCAATATCGTCGGCGGCATTCGCGCCACCGAAACCGCCGCAGATTTGCCGGTTTTGCTGGCGGTGCTGTCCAGTTTTCGCGACCGCGCCAGTTCGATGCGCACGGTGGCGTTTGGCGAAGTCGGGCTGGCGGGGGAAATTCGGCCGGTGCCAAACGGTGAAGACCGGCTTAAAGAAGCCGCCACGCATGGTTTTCAGCGCGCCATTGTGCCAAAAGCGAATGCTCCCAAGTCTGGACGGGTCGGCGAGATGGAAATTATTGCGGTGACTTGGTTGAATGAGGCGATTGAGGCTATTTTGCGGGGTTGAGCGCCGTAAATTGTGTTTGCCAAGCGTAATGCTGCAATCGTATGCAGCTAGGCGTGGGCGCCGCTTGCGTTTAGTCTAGGGCAAATCACTTCGAGCGCCCGCATGAGCATCGCTGCAAACCTGTTTGTCATTTTCGGTGCCACCGGCGATCTCGCCGAGCGCATGTTGCTGCCGTCTTTATATTGCCTGCATCGCGATGGCCTGTTGCCTAGCCAATTGGTGATTTTGGGCACCTCCAGAAGCCATTTGAGTGACGCAGAATTTGCTGAGCATGTGCGCGCGTCGGTGGAAAAGCGGGTGCCGACCGGCGAGGTGCACATCGACACGCTCAGCACCTTTTTGATGCGCGTGCGCTATCAATCTGCGGCTTTTGATGACGCTGAAGCTTTTGCTGCATTGAGGGCCAGGATCATAGAATTGCGCACCGGGGACGTGGTTTACCACTTATCAACCGCACCGAAGTTTTACTCAAAAATATGCGCCAATTTAAGCTGCGCCGGCCTTTCCGGCCCTGGCACGCGCGTACTGCTGGAAAAGCCGATTGGTTTAGATTTAGCCAGCGCCACGGCCATTAACGATGGTGTGGGCCGCGCCTTTGATGAAGATCGCATTTTCCGCGTCGATCACTATTTGGGCAAAGAGGGCGTGCAAAATTTACTGGCGCTGCGCTTTGGCAACGCGCTATTTGAGCCGCTTTGGAATGCGCGCCATATTGAGCAAGTGCAAATCACGGTCGCGGAAACGGTGGGCGTGGAGGGCAGGGCGGAGTATTACGACGAATCCGGTGCGATGCGCGATATGCTGCAAAATCATATGCTGCAGCTGCTGTGCCTAACCGCGATGGAGCCGCCCTCACATTTTGATCCGAGCGCGGTGCGCAACGAGAAGCTCAAGGTGCTGCGTTCGCTCAAACCGATTGGCCCGGCGGAAATCACCACGCACACAGTGTTCGGGCAATACACCGCCGGTGCCGTGGAAGGCGTGGCGGTGCCGGGCTATGCGCAAGAATTGGCGCGTACCAGCAAAACTGAAACCTTTGTCGCGCTGCGCTGCGATATCGATAATTGGCGCTGGTCGGGCGTGCCGTTTTATTTGCGCACTGGCAAACGTATGGCGCAGCGCGCGACGGAAATTTATTTGCAATTTCGGGAAGTGCCGCACTCGATTTTTGGCGGTACGCAGATGCAGCAAAATTCCTTGCTGATCCAACTGCAGCCGCAAGAGCGCATTGAGCTTAAGCTGATGAATAAAACCCCGGGCCTGGATCGTGGCGGCTTGAAGCTGACCGAAGTCGGGCTAGATTTAGACTGGAAGGATGCCTTTAGCACCATCAAGCGCCGCCTTGCCTATGAACGGCTTTACCTTGACGCTATCGAAGGCAACGGCACCCTGTTTGTGCGCCGCGATGAAACCGAAACCGCATGGGCTTGGGTGGACACCATTTTAGCGGCGCAACGCGCACTTGAAGTGGCACCGAGAAACTATCCTGCGGGCACTTGGGGCCCCAGCAGCGCGGTCACTTTGACTGAGCGCTTTGGCCATACGTGGCGCGAGTAGCGAGGAATTAGTTCGATGCCCGAATCAGTAAATAGATCCGTTCGCCCTGAGCTCAGATGGTTTTTGTCAATGCCAGAATCAGAATATAGATCCGTTCGCCCTGAGCTTGTCGAAGGGCAGAGCCGTACAAATACTGACGAAGCCGAAGGGCTTTGTGCGTCACGAAG
>JAYUUS010000039.1:0-18457 GCA_043754435.1 Rhodanobacteraceae bacterium | reverse complement strand
CGCAGCGGTTCGCGCCACTGAACAGCTGGCCGGATAACGTCAGTTTAGATAAAGCGCGTCGGTTGCTTTGGCCGATCAAGCAAAAGTATGGCCGTAAGCTCTCTTGGGCAGACTTGCTGGTGCTAACCGGTAACGTCGCGATGGACTCGATGGGATTTAAAACTTTCGGATTCGGCGGCGGCCGTGCCGATGTGTGGGAGCCAGAAGAAGATATTTATTGGGGCTCAGAAGGCAAGTGGCTTGAAGATGCGCGCTACAGCGGTGACCGGGAGCTGGAGAATCCGTTAGCCGCTGTGCAAATGGGCTTGATCTATGTCAACCCAGAAGGCCCGAACGGCAACCCTGACCCGCTCGCCTCCGCGCGCGACATTCGCGAAACCTTCAAGCGCATGGCGATGAATGATGAAGAAACCGTAGCGCTAACCGCGGGTGGCCACACCTTTGGTAAATGCCACGGTGCAGCCGACCCTGGCGTGCACTGCGGCGCAGAGCCAGAGGGCGGCAGCATTGAGGATCAAGGCTTAGGCTGGAAAAACAGCTTCGGCAGCGGCAGTGGTGTGCATACCATTTCCAGCGGCATTGAAGGTGCCTGGACGAAAAACCCGATTCAGTGGGATATGGGCTACTTTGAAAACCTGTTCGGCTACGAATGGGAGCTGACGCGCAGCCCCGCCGGTGCGCACCAGTGGAAGCCAA
The DNA here is from genome assembly GCA_043754435.1 of Rhodanobacteraceae bacterium. Lineage (GTDB taxonomy): Bacteria > Pseudomonadota > Gammaproteobacteria > Xanthomonadales > SZUA-5 > JANNYA01. The sequence goes on along the minus strand of JAYUUS010000039.1, from coordinate 17,761 downwards.
AAAACCCCGAAGCCGCCAACACCGTGCCGGACGCACATGATCCAAACCTACGCCACGCGCCGATGATGACTACTGCCGATATGGCGATGCGCGTGGATCCAATCTATGAAAAAATTGCGCGTCACTATTGGGGCAACCCAGCCGAATTTGCCGATGCTTATGCCCGTGCTTGGTTCAAACTGACGCACCGCGATATGGGCCCACGCGTCCGCTATTTGGGTTCGCTGGTGCCGGCTGAGGTCATGATTTGGCAAGACCCAATCCCCGCCGTCGACCACGCATTGATTGACCATCAAGATATCGCCGCGCTGAAAGCCAAAATTTTAAGCTCAGGCCTCACCATATCGCAATTGGTGACGACCGCTTGGGCATCTGCCTCTACCTTTCGTGGCTCCGACAAACGCGGCGGCGCGAACGGCGCACGCATTCGTTTGGCACCGCAGAAGGATTGGGAAGTCAACCAACCCGCAGAACTGGCGAAAGTTCTGCAGGCGCTTGAAGCGGTGCAGCAGGAATTTAATGGCGCGCAAACCGGCGGCAAAAAAGTTTCACTCGCCGATTTGATCGTGCTAGGCGGTGCTGTTGCAATTGAGCGAGCCGCGAAAAATGCCGGCTCCGACATCACGGTAGCGTTTACCCCCGGTCGTATGGACACCTCGCAAGAACAAACCGATGTGGAATCGTTCGCCGCACTGGAGCCGGTTGCCGATGGCTTTCGCAACTACTTGCGTCAAGGCCATGAAGAGTTCGCGGCCGAGATGTTGATCGACAAAGCCAACCTGCTCACACTAACCGCACCGGAGCTAACCGTACTAATTGGCGGCATGCGCGCCCTGAATGCCAACTTCGGCGGCAGTAAACATGGCATTTTCGGCCAACATAACGATACCTTAAACAACGACTTCTTTGTGCATCTGCTTGATATGAATACTGTATGGCAAAAAGCAAACGGTGTTTTAGAAGGGCGTGATCGCAAGACCGGCCAGCCCAAATGCACCGCGACAGTCAATGATCTCGTGTTCGGCTCCAACGCGCAGTTGCGCGCCATTGCAGAAGTTTATGGCTCCAGCGACGCCCAGTCCGTGTTCGTCAATGATTTCGTCGCCGCGTGGACCAAGGTGATGAATTTGGATCGCTTTGATTTGAGGTAATCCGTCGGTCGTTAACTAGCGAAAGTCTTATGAGGGCGCAATTTTATTGCGCCTTTTTTTGCGGCCTCCTCGGCCGGAGCGGGCTCTGCGGCAGCAGGCGTCGTGCAGTTTTCGTAGTCTTCGCAGGACCGGTCTGCGCGAAGGCCTCTACACTTTACCGCCAAGCCGGCAGCGGCAACGCTGAATCGGCATCGGGCTGATTCAGCGCGAATTTAGATTCCGTGCAGAATCTGTGATTGCGCAGCGCACACGTGAAAACTCTATCTTAAACAAACGCTCCATATCCGCTTGTGCCGGTTGATGAGTTTTGGTTGCGACACATCAGTTTAGTTAACACCTCGTTTCAACCAAACAATCACCTCAAAATGTGGCGTATGCGCAAACATATCGAGCACTTGCGCGGTTTGGGGCTGAAAGCTGGGCAAGCAAAGCAAATCTGCGGCCAGAGTTTCGATATTGCAGCTGGAATAGATCACATCATTTGCGCCGCTTTTTTCTAAAAACTCGCACAATGCTGGACCTAAGCCGCGTCGGGGTGGGTTGACGATGATGCAATCGGCGCGTCGGCCAATTTGTACGCTTTTGCCAATGTGCAGGCTTTCGGCAATTGCTAGCGCGTCGCCCGCGTAAAAACGTGCGTTTGTGAGTCCAGCAGCGTATGCACTTTCGCGCGCGGCGAGTATCGCTTCGCTGGAGCATTCGACGCCTGTGACTTCTACACTCGGCAAGGCGCGCGCGGCATGCAGGGCAAAGCCCCCAACGCCACAAAATAAATCCAGCACGCTCATTGGCTGCATGGTTTGGAGCCAACTGGTCGCACATTGATATAGCGCCGCTGCCATTGCTGAGTTGGTTTGAAAAAAGCTCTGTGGCCGCAAATACAGGGTTAAATCGTTGACCATCATTGGTAGTGCTGTGCATTCGGTCAACACGATTTCTTCGACGCCTTCCAGTATCGCTTTCGGCTCAGGCTGCAAATTGACGCTCACCACCAACAGTCTTGGCAGCTGCGTCAGCAATGCCGGCAGCTGCTTGCGCACCCGATCCAGCGCTTCTTTGGAGCGCAACACCAGCCGCAACATCAGCGCGCCAGCAGATTCTGGGCTGGCGGCGGTCAAAATCAGGTATTTCAGCTCACCGGTGCGGCGGCTGACATCATAGGGTGCTATTGCAACGGTGCTGAGCCAAGCGCGAACAATGGGCCACGCATCGCCAATTGCGGGCGGATACAGCGGGCAATGGGCCAGCTCCAAAGTGCCTGTAGGCTGCAATATTCCCAAAATAGGGGCCTGGGCTGTGCCACCGACCACCATTTTCGCCTTGTTGCGAAACGCACTTTGAGCTGACGGTTGCGGGGCTAGCCAAATAAGGGAGGAGTTTGGCTTTGCCGCAAAAATTGCAGCATCGGCACGCGCTTGTTTAGCGTTTAGTTGCTCGCGGTAGCTTTGCGCCAGCCAACTACAGCTCGTGCAGCGTTTTGCTTGAAAGTCAGCACAGTTCAAGTGTAATTCCATTGCTAGTTCGCGAGCACAACAATATGTCAGTGCCCGCTATCGTCATTCCGGCGAATGCCGGAATCCAGTTGTTCATTAAATTTTCTACCGTTGCAATCTTTTCTGGATCCCGGCGTGCGCCGGGATGACGAAATCGCAAATTGCTTTATCACGGTTTTGAATAGGGTTGGAATAAATACCTTGGCAGAAATTGCGTCAATGCTACAAGTTTCTATCGATCGCGCTAGCTCATGCGGCGCGCGTGGGCTACTATTCCGCTCGTATCTAACTTTTACAAATCAAAAAATGAGTCTACTTGACCAGCTCGCAAAGCAGTCCGAACAGCGTAAAACCGGCCTGAGCGATGCTGAGAGTTTGGTCGCTAACCGCGAAAGTAACTTCAAGTCACTCGAAGTTTCAATTCAGCAGTATAAAGAATACTTGGATCAACTCACCAAGCTTTTGGCTGAGCACCCGGAAAAAATTCAGCAGCGCTACGAAATACCGGGTTATGGCACGATCACTGCACTGATCGCGCATGACTATGTCGTACGGCTCAATGCAATCAACAAGGGCAGCATCGAAGTGACGTTGAATTTTAATGCCAACGTACAGTCCGAGCTTTGCCCGAGCATAGAAATACAGGGTGTTTCACGCGTCCAAACGATTAAAGCATTGTTTGAAAAGCATCGAATCCCGGCGATGTTGGAAGCCAAAAAAGACGTCTCCGGCTCCATCAATCAAGCGGTATTTCGCGCACGCGGCAAAATCCCGCTCAGTATTGTGGCATTGGCAGAACTGAGCACCGGCCAGCTCAAACTGAGCTTAAGCAACTTTGAAGACTTGGGTAACAGCATTAAACACTACACCCCAGAACAGTTTAACGAGGCGCTTTTTGATCAAATCGGACACTACTTGGCGCGCAAAGATAGCGAGCTGACCAAAGAAAAATTGCCCGACAGCGTGTTAAAAAAATTGCGCCAGACCGCGCAACAAAATGAAATGCGGCGCAAGTGGGAAGAAAAGCTCAGTCAGCAAGCAGAAGCCGCCGAACAGGCGCGCCTCGAAGCGGAAGCACAAAGCAATTTTTCGAATCGCCTAATCGCACAAGGCAAATCACTTATGGATAAGTTTGCTGGGCTGATGAAGAAAAAATAGGGTGCGTGGCGCGAACGTTCTCAGAATTGTATTGATACATTTGAAAGAACCGTTCGCCCTGAGCCTGTCGAAGGGCAGAGCCGCACAAATACTGAGGCAGCCGCAACACTTTTGTTCATCACGAAGATTGCGGCTACATGCTTCGACAGGCTCAGCACGAACGGGTTTTTCCATACTCTCTAGCAGAATCCTAAAACCGCCACTCAAAACCTGCCTCAACATGGCGCTCAGGCAGCAAATAATACTGCGCATCACCCAGTTCACTTTCGGCAGTTGCGGGGCGTTTGTTGGTCAAATTACTGCCCGTTATGCGCACGCCCCAGTCACTAAATTCCCAGCCTAAAGAAGCGTCCAGCGTTTCATAATCGCCCGCCGGTGCGGTATTACGCTTGTTGAGAAAGCGCTCGCCGATATAGGAATACACCACACTTGCCTGTGCGCCTTCAACTCCGCCAAAAACTACACCCAGCGCACGCGCGTTGCGTGGGGTTAGCTCCTGATTTTTGCCGCGCAGCTGGGTCAAGGTGGAGCCAAACAAGCGTTGATAATCACCAAAAACAGCTTTGTGATAGGCCCAAGCGCCATACACGGAAACAGACTCCAGCGCGTGCCACTGCGCTTCGGCTTCATAACCGTCTAAATTCAACTGGCCCGCATTGGTTAGTCCAGGGCTGCCGTTAACCGTTTGCGGCACCACTAAATTATTAAAGTCCAACCGGTAGGCGCTTAAATCCAGATCCAACGCGCCATCAAACCAGCGCTGTTTGACGCCCACTTCGATGGCTTTGCTGTCTTCGGTTTCTAAAATATCCGCTTCCGATTCAGGCCCGAAATCAACTGCCGCTGGCTTGAAGGAATTGCGATAGTCGGCATAGATATTGACGAAATTATCGCCGTCCTCAAAAGCGCGGAACGAGGCGCCAATATGCCCAGTGGCGCGCGTGGTGTTGCGGCTGTCATCGCCTGGAAACTCAATCCCATCAACCAATTCTTCACCCTCGCGTTTTTCGTGTGTACTGTTTATGCGCAGGCCGGCGAGCACATCAAATCGGTCAGAAACGGCCCAGTCGGCTTGCCCGTATATGCCGAAAAAATTACGGCGGTCTTCAAGCGCGGTGCGTTCATCAATCGCAACGCTGCGCGAACTACTACGTCCGCGCCCAGACAGCGGCGCAAAATAAGCGAAGTTCTCGCTTTGCTGCTCGCCTTTGCCGCCCATATAGTCCGCACCAATGCTCCAATGCCCGCGATCACCAATAGGATTGCTCAACTGAGCATTCAAATAAACGTCGGTAATGGTGCGATCTTGGCGATAACCATCGGCATTTGTCAGCGCCGGGTTATTACTCAAGCCGTTCAAAAAACCCCGTGTTAAATCGGCTTCAGTGCGCGCCAATGCTGCGGTGGCGACAAATTCGCCGGCATTGGTAGCCAATGTGTAATTGCCACCGATTTGCACGCGGCGCTCAGTGATATTGCCATCGCTCGGATTATGGTTGGCATCCAAGGGTGTTAGGTTAGTCAAACGTGGCCCTTGACGCACTACTGGGCTGGTTGGATCTTGCGATACGCGGGCAACCGAAGCATCAAAACTGGCTTTCCCCTCACCTAACTCGAATGCACTTCGGTACTGCGCCAAAATACTGTCATACCCAGCATTGTCATCAGCCAAATTGCGGCGATCCAAATTAAAGCTTAAGGTGCTGGAATCACTCAGGTTATAAGCACCGCGAGCGTAGCCGCTGCTGTTAGTACCAAAGCCAGCGCCAACTTGATTAAGCGCTTGGCCTGCAGCGTAGTGAATCACATGGATCACGCCGACAAAACTGGTGCTGCCATAGGTTACGGGTGCCGCGCCGCGCATCACTTCAATGCGCTCGACGTTATTCATATCTAATAGCGTCAGCTGCGGGTTGAAAGCGCCACCATAGGGCACGCCATCGACCACCAATAAAAACGCATCAAACTCCCGTAAGCCCATAAACGCTGGTACGCTGCCGGCCGGGCCGCCATCGCCACCCTGCGTAATTTCCACGCCCGCGACCAAAGCTAATGCTTGCGTTAAATTACGCGCGCCGCGCTCACGAATTTGCGCATTGGAAATAACCGTCATCGCCACTGGAATGCGATCCACGCTTTCTTCGACCCTCGTAGCCGTTACCTGCACGGCTTCTAATTTACGGGTAGAGGCTTCATTTGCATAAGAAGTGCTGATTAGCGCCATTAGTATGGCAGCGGTCAGCGTTGGTTGCGCAAGGTTGCGCAAAGTTGAGGGAGCAAAGGATGAGGTCATAGCGATTTAGGCTTTAGTCTAGTTTGACGGTGGCCGAATACTAGACCTGCACATTTGCGCCGCCATCAGCCTTAGGTCGTAATTAAATTACGCCCTAAGGTTGAGTAACCTTTACCAAATAACCCAAAAACCCAAACAACGTGTTTAGCGAAATATCACTCGAAACCGTTCTTAAAGATAATAGTCGCTGGATCGGCACAAACTCCGGAACCAATATTGCAGAGGCCTGCGGCTCGGGTAAAGCTCAACTTCCTGCCTGCAGCAAGCGAAGCGGTATTGTTCGAAAACTGCGTGAACTGTGTTCCGCTTGATGCGGCCTGCACACCTATCGTGGCTGAGCTGCCATTGCTGCCGCTCGCATCGCCACTGACGTTCGTATAGACGACCTCCATCAAATTGGTCGTTTCGTACAAACGCACGGTGAAAATGATGGTTGGCGCAGTCACAACTGCATTGGCGCGATAACGCGTCATACGCCATGCAATATCAAATATGCGATTTGGTGCAATACCGGACTCTGCCGTGTAGATTCCCCCGCCAGTCGTTGCACCAGGGCTGCCGTCCAAATCATCCCAATGCGCAACCAGCGAAGGGGTGGAGAAAATGCCAGCGGGCAGGGGGCCATTTCCGGCGTTACTCGCCCCACTGGCTGCATTAAAGCCAAGAATACCGTTGGTATCTGCGCGTAGTTGGGTCAGAGGCGTGCCATAAATTTCAAACGCAAAACCTGGAGGCAAAGTTACCGGTAAAATAACGTCATCATCTTGGCTGCCAGCCACGAGCGTGGTGCCCGGTGCTGCGGCCGCACCCTCACTGGTGGCAATAGTGTAGTTTTGTGCTGCGGACTGCCCCACTGGCAGGGAGAAATTGAAAACGCTTGGTGAAGCTGCGCCCGCATAATTCACCGTTTGCGTGAAATTTACCGTGCTACCACAGGCTAGGGTAGGCGCTGAACTCACTTCATACGCAATCGTATTGACGCCAGATCCTGATGCACCAATATTTGGGTAAGGCGACGCAGGAGCCGTAATCGTAATGCCCGGCGTCGTGGAGGAAAGCACTGAACTAATGCCCGTTGCGCTACCGCCACCGATATTACCCAAGTCAACACTCAGTCTATTGCACTCGTTGGGTTCAATAATCGCATTACCAGTGAGCACCGTATTGGCGTTAAATTGCAGCACTGGAGCAAGCGTTGTTACATTGACAGTAAAAGTCGAAACCGCAGCGGCATTACAGCTATCAAGCGCGCTCACTTTCACGGGGTAAGAACCGATCGTGGTGGCGTTGGTGGTCACAATGGTCACTTCGCCTGTAGTTGCGTTAACGGCAATCGTGCCGCCACCTGGCAAAGCTGTGGGGCTAACCCTAACCGCTACGAAATTGCCGTTCGGATCGGCTGGAGCCGTGGTAGGCGAGACGGTAACGGTATTGCCGCGCGCAATACTCTGATTCGCAAATGTTCCCATTGTTGGAATGAGATTATTGCTGACATTAACCGGAAACACCGTAGAAGCAAGTCGCCCTGCACTATCTGAAACCTGCAGCACAGCTGGATAAGTGCGAAAATTGGGTGAATTCGGTGCTGCGATAAAGCAATTGGCGAACGCGGTTGCGGAAACGCTATTGCCCACCACTTGAACATTTTGCAGGGTGATTTCTGAGATCGCTGGGTAAATCGCCGCATTTGCGGTATAAGGCGCAGTGCCGCCAGCAATTGAGGCAACGACTGAAGCGGCTGGCGCAGGTGCACCCTGCGTGGTTGCAATCAATCCCGTTGCAGTTGCGGTCACCGCTGTGCCGCTTGCAGTGATCTGAAAGTTTGCGTCGGTAATGTCAAACCAAGTGTTGCCCGGAGTAACACCGGTGCCAATAGCCGCTTCCACACGGATCCGGGCACTGGCCGTTGCAACATTTGGAATGCTCACTGTTGCCGCACCGTTGTTCGGCGCATTCGCAAGCAAGGTGCTAAAACTATAGCCGCCGTCTAGCGAGATCAAAATATTGACTAAAGACGTGCTTACCGGTGCTACATCGGTATTAGCAACCGTCCAAGTGATCGCTTGCGTTGCGCCACCGGTCAAAGCGCCAGTGATATTTCCGACCGAAAATGGCCCTGCGCTTGAAGTTACAGTCACCTGCATTTCTGCGTTCCGAAGACCACCGCCGCCGATCGCATTGTCGCGCGCGGTGATTCGAAAATTCATGAGGCGCGTACCGATGGTCGGATTCGGCAAAATTTCCCCAGAGAAATAGTTGCCCGTCGCTGGCGGCAAAGAAATATTCGTTGGCGGCACATTGGCGTTATTTAAAATGTAGGGCAAAGAAGGAAAAATACGGGTTGGCGACAGTGACGCGTTGTAGGAGCGAAACAACGGAACAGTGCCACTACCCGTTGTGCTGGGTGGTGCGCTCGGCGTACTGGTATCGACTTCTTCCCAGTTGTAGCTCAGGACATCGCCCGCATTCGCATCACTACCCACCGCAGTCAATTGGAACGGTGTTTGCTTGGGTATCGTTAAATTGCTCGGTGCTGTGATGTTGGGCGGTGTGTTGCCAGTCGCGGTTACCGTGCCGCAAACGGCATTGCCGTTGCCAGCGCCACCGTTTTCGGTATTTTGAAATATTTGAGTGAAGCTGCGCGCGTGGAAATACGCATCGCTATTCGGCGCAAGATTGTCTGAGCAAATGCCGGCATAGGCCATGATCGTGGTGCCGCTGCCCGGCTCCATTGCCGAGGTCTGTGTCCACTGGCCGCCACCCCCACAGCCGAACCAAGTATGGCTGCCACCCAGCTGATGGCCTAATTCATGCGCCACGTAATCAATATCAAAAATATCGCCGCGCGGCGGATTTAGTGCGGTGAATCCCTGCGCTTTTTGCGTTCCACAAACGTTTCCTAGTGGCGTGATTGCACCGCCACCACCACCACCGCCGACCGCATGACCAATATCGTAGTTAGCAAAACCAATCGCGTTGTTGATGGTGGTTTGGATCAGGGAATTCGGGCTATTCGGTGGATCCGGTAACGGCCCAGGGTTAGCGGTGGTATAAATAATCGCATCATTATTCGCCACAACAACCAAGCGCACCGCAATTTCGCGCTCATAGATACCAGAAATTCGGTTAATCATGGTGACAACGCCAGAAAGCCCGTTCGCCACTGTGCCGCCAAAGCTATTAGTATAGGTAGGCGTTGCTGCAACGGCAATCCGGTAGGTGCGAAGGTTTGCGCCTGACGGGTTACGCTGCAGATCATTCAATACCTCTGGTGCCAAATGAAAGTCTTCGCCGTGGGTATTGCACTGATAATGCTTGTGGTTATCGCCATGATCCTTGCGGAAATACACAACATAATGCTCATTATCGTTAATTTGATAAGGGTCGATAAAAAAATCACCCGCCGGCGTTAAGACTTGCGCATGAAAGCCAATGGGCGTGACATCTAAACGCAGCATAGCAGATGGGTCATGCAAGCCTTTACCTGCATAAGTACGGATGCCGGGGAATTTCGCCGCAAGTCCCGCCTCCATAATCGGCGATTCGACCATCGCAAATTCGACAAAGCCACCACTCGGCATCGGCAACACCAATTTCAGCTGGCTGTCGTTGACGTCGAGCGTGCGCTCCATAGGTGCCTGCGTGAGCTGCATTTGCAGCTCTGCATAGTCCAAAGTTACCGTGCGCGCTATTTTTGGCTCGATCCAAAGTGCACCACGCGCGGCGATAGTAGATTTTTGAACATCTTGCCAAAGGCCGCTTTGGTCTTTAGCAAAAATAGGGCGGCGTTCTTGTCTGCCCTCAGCAAAACTGCCCGAGGTAAATCCAATTAGACCAACAAAAAACAAGGGCAATAGCTTTAACATAGGTACTCGAAGTTAAGTGGAGGGTAGGCCTTAACGTCCTCAAGCTTGGCTTTAATATTCTGCCTGCTACAGGAAAAGAACTTCAATATACAATGATAAGCACTTTAAGTAGTGCATCACCATCTGTCTTAAGTACTGACCAAATTTAACATTAAGGCAGAGCAGTGCAGCCTAAAAAAGCCTGCTTCTTTCCCTGAAAGCTCGGCAGTTTATACAAATTTTACAAAAAATTTCTTTGAAAGCTTGTGTCAGCCCTTTACGGTCAACGCCATTCAATTAAAACTGGAAATAAATAAACGGCAACTCATTGCTGGGCAATAAAAAATAATAAACGATGACCACCAAAAACAAAGCAAACGGAAACCACACTCTATGGCTTTGTGCTGCTAAAGCGCCATCAATCCCCGATGGCTTGTAGTAAGACCAAATATGCAGCGCCGAGAATACAACCATCAGTAGTAGCGTGGAAAAAAATGATAGCGGTCCTAAACCAATACCCGCTATATTAAAATTGAAATCAAAAAAAATGAATTTATGCAGAGCTACGTTAAGACGAGGGATATCGGTAATCGCGAAAATTAACCAGCTGATTTGAATCCAAAACAAAGTTATGGCCCAGGACAGAAAATTGGCGAATTTACCGGCGCCACGTAATTTTGCATCAATATCCAGCCAGCGGTAAATCCCCAGCAAAGCTCCGTGGAAAGCGCCCCACAGCACAAAATTCCAGCTAGCGCCGTGCCAAAGCCCACCTAAAACCATGGTAATCATCAAATTTAAATAAGTACGAGCAGCGCCTAAACGGTTGCCGCCGAGTGGTACATAAAGATAGTCCCGTAGCCAAGTTGACAGCGACATATGCCAACGCCGCCAAAATTCTGTCGGGGTGCGCGAAAAATAAGGCCGGTCAAAGTTTTGCGGAAACTCAAAACCTAGAGCGCGTGCAATGCCAATCGCAATATCTGTGTAACCAGAAAAATCACAATATATCTGGATTGTAAAGGCTAAAGCTGCCAGCCAAATGATTAAACTAGGGAAATTAGCTGGACTAGCAAAAACCGCTGAGGTAAAAGGTGCCATATTGTCAGCAAATATCGCCTTTTTGACCAGCCCGCGCAAAATTAGTAACAGTATTGCTGGCGTTATTTTAGGCTGACGGGGGGTTTGAATCTGCGGAATTAAATGTGCTGCCCGTACAATGGGTCCGGCCACCAAATGTGGGAAAAATGCAATGTAGAGAGAAAACTCTGCCAGCGTGGCCGGCACTAAGATGCCGCGATAACAGTCAATTAAATAGCTCAACGCATGGAACGTATAAAAAGAAATCGCGACCGGCAAAACAATATGGGTGCTAAATTCACTGGTAGCCCAATGCCCGCTACTTAGCCAGTGCAGGCTGCTTTGGAAAAATGCAAAGTACTTGAAAAACCCAAGCAGTAGCAAATTAAAAGCAATTGCAAGAACCAATTTTGCACGCTTACTTTGTGGGCTGAAATGAATCCAACGCGCAAAAAAATGATTTGCGATTGAAGAAAAAACCAATAGTAAGACAAATACTGGGTTCCACATCATGTAGAAAAAATAGCTGCACAATAAATAAAAATACGTTGCTTGGCGCGGCGATCGTAAAAAATGCGCGGCAATAAAAACCACCACCATAAATACAAAAAATTGCGGCGTGTTAAATAGCATTTACGGTGTCGTCTGCATTTTTTTAGCAAAAGCGAGCGTCATTTTTTGTGCACCCGTTCGGCTAATATGCCAGTGGTCAACAAAATCGATGGGCATCAGCTCATCAAATAGTGAAACGATCCGAATGTCCTGCATATTGGCGACTTTGCTTCTAGCCTGCGCCCGAAATTGCTCATCAAACCCCGTTAAATCGGAATTCATCGGGCAAATCACTAGGGTAAATTGCACCCCACGGCGCTTGAAAGCCTGAGATGCGACGATCAAACGTGCCAGCGTTTCACCCTCGAAGTTGAACAGGCTAATTGCTGGAGTAGGGTTATTGTGCGCGACGTTAAAATTATAAACGGCCATTGGCCGTCCAGCATAGATATTCGGAAAAAATAAGTCTGCTTCTGCCCTTTTAATATCTAGATCTTTACGAAAAACCTCACGCAGATTGCGGTTGAAGGTGTTGGTGATAATCGTGCGGGCTTCAAACCGAATTCTCCAGTCTGATTCTTGTTGAAACTTAACATATTCTTCTGGCACGTTAAATTCACAGCATTGGACTTGATGATTAAACAGCCGAAAATTACGTAAAACCGCTTCCGGCAAACTAGGTGGTGGCTGCATCAATTCATCAATACGGGCAAACTGGAAAACTTGCTTTACACTTTTAGGCACCTGACTGTAATAAAGCTGCGACTCGCTCAAAGTCTGGCCAGAGCTAGCAAAATTATAAATCAGGCCACTATTGATTTTGGCGCGCAATGTACGGGCATCAATGCCCGACATCAATACGCTATTACCGAACAATATAATTTCTGGCTTGGCTTGCGTATCAGCCAGGGCTGCAATTATTAACCCTGTGCGAGTGTAATCATTCGGTAAGTAGCGATAGAGCCACGGAGTAAAATAATTAGCGAATAAAATTCCTGCCGCGATGGGTAAAGTCCAGCGCCATAATTGAGTTAGTTTTGCCACGAACAAGCACCTAGAAATCTCAAACGCAATTAGCAAAAAGTTGACCAATCCACTGGGCTAAAGCATTTTTACCCACGAAGTGCAAAACCACAATTAATTTCCTAATCATCCATTAATGCAGCGCTATTTTCAACGCAATGACGCGCGAGATTGGCTATCATCGCGCTCTTTTATTAGCGAGCCGAGCTATGTCTGAGTCAACTGCAAACGTACCTGAGCCTGTATCTAAGATTGCCGTCCAGCACAGCATAAATATCTCGGTCAAAGCCGCCCTCAGCGGCCTGCATATCGGCCAAATAGCCAACGTGCGCGGCTGGGTACGCACCCGGCGCGACTCTAAAGCCGGTATTTCCTTTATCCAGCTTTCTGATGGCTCGTGTTTTGGTACGTTTCAAATCGTGGTGCCCAACACGTTGGCAAATTACACCAGCGAAGTAGTGCGCTTGACTGCCGGTGCCTCGTTTGAAGCTACCGGCTTAATTGTCGCAAGCCAAGGCGGCGGGCAAAGCTGCGAGATGCAGGCCGATGCAATCTTGGTTCACGGCTTTGTTAGCGACCCAGAAACATATCCAATTCAGCCGAAAGCCCATTCGATGGAGTTTTTACGCGAAGTCGCACATTTGCGGCCGCGCACCAATACGTTTGGCGCGGTGGCTCGCATCCGCAACTGCTTGGCGCAGGCGGTACACCGCTATTATCACGAGCGCGATTTCTTCTGGGTCAACACGCCCATTATTACCGCGAGCGACTGCGAAGGCGCTGGGCAAATGTTTCGCGTCTCCACACTGGATCAATTAAATTTGCCGCGCACGGACGCTGGCAAGATCGACTACAGCAAAGATTTCTTCGGCAAAGAAGCATTCCTAACGGTTTCAGGCCAGCTCAACGTAGAAGCGTATTGCTTGGCGTTATCCAAAGTTTACACCTTCGGCCCGACCTTCCGCGCGGAAAACTCCAACACCACGCGGCATTTGGCCGAATTTTGGATGATCGAGCCGGAAATCGCGTTTGCCAATCTCAATGACGACGCCGATTTAGCGGAAGATTTCCTCAAGTATTTGTTTAAGGCTGTTTTGACTGAGCGCGCCGATGATCTGGCTTTCATCGCCGATAAAATTGATAAAGCTGCTATTTCGCGGCTGGAGAATTTCGTCAACTCACCGTTTGCGCGCATTTCCTACACCGAAGCGGTTTCGATCTTGCAAAAATGCGGCAAAAAGTTTGACTACGCGCCTGAATGGGGTATGGATTTGCAAACCGAACACGAGCGCTACCTTGCGGAAACGCACATTGGCCGCCCGGTGGTGGTGATGAACTATCCGGAAAAAATTAAGGCGTTTTATATGCGCTTAAATGACGATGAAAAGACGGTAGCGGCAATGGATGTGCTGGCCCCCGGTATTGGCGAAATCATTGGCGGCTCGCAGCGCGAAGAGCGTCTGGATTATTTAGACAAGCGCATGCAGCAGTTTGGCCTGCACGAAGGCAGCTACGAGTGGTATCGCGACCTGCGCCGCTATGGCACCGTGCCGCACGCAGGTTTTGGCCTAGGCTTTGAGCGGCTGGTGGTGTATGTCTGCGGCCTCAGTAATATTCGCGACGCGATTCCGTATCCGCGCGTGCCTGGGCAGGCGGAGTTTTAGGCGCAGTTCAAAAGCCGGTAAAACGCAGCAGTCGCAAAATTGGACGTTCAAGCATAAAAAAACCTCAATTGACCGCACTGTGGCGAATCGTTTTAGCCGCAAGCGACGCACGATGTTAGCTCAGCAAACACTTTTTACTCGTCATTCCCGCATGCGGGAATGACGGTTGACGCGCTAAACCCAGCATTAAGCCTATGCAAGTCAAACTAGCCCGATGCTAAAACCCTTTTTCATCGGCAATATCCAAATCAAAACCCCGCTGGCGTTGGCGCCCATGGCGGGCGTTACGGATCGCCCATTTCGCCAGCTTTGCAAGGATTTAGGTGCAGGCATGGCCGCTTCTGAGATGACGACCTCGGATCCACGCATGTGGCACACGCAAAAGTCGGTTAAGCGCATGGATCATGCGGGCGAAACCGACCCGATTATTGTGCAAATTGCGGGCAGCGACCCAGAAATGCTGGCGCACGCGGCGCGCTTTAATGTGGAACACGGCGCGCAGATTATTGATATTAACATGGGCTGCCCAGCGAAAAAGGTGTGCAATGTCTATGCAGGTTCGGCCTTGCTACAAGATGAGCCGTTGGTTGAGCGCATTTTGCGGGCGGTGGTGGCTGCGGTTGACGTACCCGTTACGCTGAAAATCCGCACCGGCTGGAACCGTGAAAACCGCAACGGCGTACGTATTGCCAAGCTTGCACAAGATTGCGGCATTAAAGCCTTGGCGGTACACGGACGCACTCGCGCCGATTTATACAACGGCGAAGCCGAGTACGAAACAATCCGACAAATTAAAGCGGCGATTACCATTCCGGTACTTGCCAATGGCGATCTAACCACGCATCAGCGGGCGAAAGAAGTGCTGGAGTTTACCGGCTGTGATGCTTTGATGATTGGCCGGGCTGCCCAAGGTAGGCCGTGGGTATTTCGGGAGTTGGCGCATTTTTTTGCGACCGGCGAAACTTTACCTGCGCCAGACGCTTTGGAAATTTCGACCATTTTGCGCCGCCATTTAGAAAACCTGTACGCGTTTTATGGTGAGCAACACGGCGTGCGGATGGCGCGCAAACACATCGGTTGGTATGCCAAAGAGCACCCAGAGCGCGAGAAAATTCGTGAAGTGCTGCTCCCGTGCGAGTCAGCGGTTGAGCAACTTCGGCTGACGGCAGAGTTTTTTCTCCCCACTTAAGCGCGCAAGTCTCGCCAGTCTCGAAACTCTGAAAAGCGGCTACTTAGACTTCGCTCGTCATCAATTTTTTGTAGAAATCACGTGCAGAATTTTATTTTTTGCTTATGTTAGTGATCGTACTGAGAGCAATTTCCAGTTTTTTTAAAGTAAGCGCTCCCCACAACTGAAAGGACATACTCATGTCAAACGATAGAGCTTTAATTACCGGCATTTTCCCTGATCGCGCTAGCGCAGAACGCGCCTATACCGCTGCAGGCGCACGCGGCTATGCCCACGATGATCTTAATGTCGTAATGTCGGATGCTACCAAAAAAAGTCAATTTTTAAACAGTCCGGTCGAAACCGAATTAGGTAGTAAAGCCGCTGAAGGCGCTGGCATCGGCGGCGCGGTAGGTGGCACTGTAGGTGCAGTTGTGGCTGCAATTGCCGCAATTGGTACTTCAATAGCGATTCCTGGTTTGGGCCTTATCATTGCAGGGCCATTGGCTGCGGCTTTGGCAGGCGCTGGCGCAGGTGCTGCGACCGGTGGTTTGGTAGGTGCGTTAGTTGGTTGGAACATGCCTGAAGAACGCGTCAAGCAATACGACGAAGCGATCAAAAACGGCGGCATTCTGATGGGCGTGCGTCCGCGCTCGGACGAAGATGCTGCGTATTTGGAAAATTCGTGGCGCGATAGCAACGGCCAACATATTTACCGTTAAACAGCCTTTAGCAGCTTCGGTGTACAAATCCGGCCTATAGACAAAGAGCGGTTATAAAACGCACTGTCGATTTTTGGCAGTGCGTTTTTGTTTAAACACGTCTAGGCAATAACACTCAACACATCACCGACTCGAATCATTACACCCGGGTTACGTGGAATTAAGTTCATGCCAAAGGTGATGCCTTTGGGGGTACGTCGATAATTTTTTAGCGTCGTCAGTGGCTCGCCCGTCGGATCACGCGCCCCGAGATCGGCGTCTACCGTCGTGAAAACGCAGCGTACACAGGGTTTGACCACATCAAACAGCGCGGCGCCGATCTGCACACGCTGCCATTTATCTTCGGCATGCGCGGCAATGGTTCCACCAATCACTAGGTTTGGACGAAACCGTCGCATGGTAATCGGTTGATGCGGCACAGTGGAATTAGCCACCATTTTGCTATTCAACTCATCTAAGGACGCTTGGCTAATCAACAAAACCGGGTAACCATCAGAAAACGCCGTCTGATCGCCCGCTTGCGCATATTTTTGATCCAAGATGCGCTGACTACAGGCGTCAAAATATACCAACTCGACATTGCGCCCAAGCCAGCTGCTTAAAGCACGGTTGGTATCGCTATCGGCCAGCACCGCAAGCACGTCATCGTCCCAAACCCGCACTGGCCGTTGCTTTGCCGTGATACTTGCCGTACGCGCCGCTAACGTGCGCGGACTAGCGGCGCTAAGTTCTAACGCATTATTGGCAGTGATCTTAGCGTTCAGCAACACCAATTCCGGGCATTCGCGGCCAGTAATAAATTTATCGGAATCGGCTTCGACCAACATCCAACGCCGGTCATGCGCGAGGCCTAGATTTTCCACATGCGCCTCGGTCAAAGCCACGGCGGCGCAAGATTTCACCGGATAAATGAAAATACTGCTTAAGCACAAATGGGTGCCGTTCGGTGCTAAGTCATACACTGCTTAAGCTCCTTCACGACTGAGGCCGGCGGCGCTTAGGTCAGCCAAATATGCTGCCCAAAGCGTCGCATACTCCTCGCTCAGTTTAATGAGATAGCTAAAAGCAAAAATTCCGGTGCGGTGACCATCTGAAAACTCCAACAAAATCGCGTAGTTACCGACCGGATGAATGCCCGTAATAGCCACGTTCGACTTGCCAGCAACCAAAACACGCTGACCAGGCCCATGCCCCTGCACTTCTGCTGAGGGTGAATTAACCCGCAAGTATTCCGCGCTCAAACGGATTCGCGGCGGATTTTGCGCCGCTGAATCATGCTCGAAGGCAAGCTCCAGAATATTGGAAGCCTGATGCAGCACGATTTCTGTAGGGCGCGGCGTGTTGCGTGCATCTGTTTTGGCGCTTTCGGACACTATCACTTCATTGGCCTATTCAAACCCAGCTCGTCCGCACAGGCGATGGCGGATTCATAACCTGCATCAGCATGGCGCATCACACCAGTGCCCGGGTCATTCCACAGCACGCGCTTCAATCGTTTCGCCGCTGCATCCGTGCCGTCGGCGACAATCACCACGCCCGAATGCTGGCTATAACCCATGCCCACACCGCCGCCGTGGTGCAGGCTGACCCAGGTAGCACCACCTGCGGTATT
>JAYUUS010000038.1:0-2083 GCA_043754435.1 Rhodanobacteraceae bacterium | reverse complement strand
CTTGCGTTTGTGCGCTGGGGGCGTCCGAGGTTTGTGCGCTGGAGAAATCTGAAAGCCCGAGCAGTAAAACAACTAGGCAGGCCTTGGTTCATCTTCATTGCGCTTGCAAAATAACCGCTGTCATTGGCTTCCCCGCAACATTCCTGCGCTGCGCATCCAAGCGCAGGTGTCTGCCACCAATTGCGGCAACGGCGTCACCTGCAAACCCAGCTCGGCTTGCGCTTTGCGGATATCGCAACGCATTGCGTGCGTTACAAACGCCGCTGACTCGGGCGTGATATCGGGCTCCACACCGGTAAACGTGGCGGCAATCCCCTTTAAGCGCGCCAATGCTGTGATTAGAAACGCGGGCGTCGCGCGGCTGGGTGCTTTGCGGCCAAGCTCGGCGGCAATTAGCTGCACTAATTCCAAAAAACTCGCCTGAGCGCCGCCCAGCAAATAGTTTTCGCCACTGCGGCCGCACTCAAAAGCGCGTAAATGCGCCGCCGCCACTTGCCTGACGTCGGCAAACGATCCGGTTCCAGGCGGCGCACCGGGCAATTTCCCGGCATCCACTAGCTGAATAAGGCGTGCCCAATTGTGTTGATCCTGTGGCCCGAGCAAATGTGTTGGGTTCAGTACCACCACGTCCATGCCACTTTCCAGCACGCGCGCTTGCGCCAACGCTTTGGTGTGCGCGTAGTTAATCCAGCTGTTTAGCCCCAAATGCGGTGAATTTTCAGCAATCGTCTGATCGGTCAGGCCATAAACGGCGACCGTTGAGGTATCAATAAAGCGTCCTACTCTGCCTTTTGCGGCGGCTAGCACATTGCCAATACCCTGCACATTCACCTGTGTTTGCGCCGCATTATTGCGTGCCCACATATTGGTGCTGGCGGCGATGTGAAATAGCGCGTCCACCGGGCGCTTGAGCGCGCGCTGTAGTGAATCGGCATCCAGCACGTCACCCAAATGCACGATCAAACTCGGATGCTGCGCCAGTTCAGGCAGCAGTTTGGCACGGTCACGCACTAAAACTGCGACTTCATGCCCAAAATTAAGCGCCTGAGCCAGCACATGACCGCCTAAAAAGCCTGTCGCACCGGTTAAAAACAGCTTTGCCATTGGCTACTCAACGTCAAAAATTATACGGTTGCGACTATACCCTGATGTAACGCGGTGGCGGCAAAGTGCACATTTGCCCCACCAGAGGCTGCGCGCTTTTGTTTTCACACGCTACACTAAGCACCTATGCGAATTTTTATGCAAGCTCTACCGGCTGCCAATGAGGCACCGAAATATCTTCAGCTCGTGCTGCAGCAAGATTTGCTGGGCGGCTGGACGCTGATCAAAGAATCCGGCCAGCAAGGAGGCAAAGTTCAGGTCAAACGGGAACTTTACCTTGACTTAGCCGCCGCGCAAGCGGCACTGACCAGCGCGCGCGATCAACAGCTCAAAAAGGGCTTTAACATCATGTTCGCAGAAGGCGAAGACCTGCGCGCGCAGGGTGGATCGCGCATGTATGGCTAAAGTGATGTTTTTAAAACCTGGGGTGGCCCTGAAAGAAACCCGTTCGTGCTGAGCTTGTCGAAGCATATAGCGGCACGCTGGGTGATGCACAAAGCACTTCGGCTGCGTCAGCGTTTGTGTGGCTCTGCCCTTCGACAGGCTCAGGGCGAACGGTTCTTGTGGATTGGGTTCAAGGCGCATGTCAAACTTGGTGTGCTGACTGCACTTTTGCTGGGCGTAATCAGTGCGGCCAATGCTGAAGCTGAGCGCTGCGTACCCGCAGCAGATGGCGGCTGGCATTGCGGCAAAGAGGTCAGCGAAGCCGATGCTGCGCCTTTGCCCGAACGTCAATCGCGCACGCTGCCGCCGGTGATGCTGATTGACCCGGCGCGCTTTGGCGAAGGCGATATCAACACCGATGTGGCACCCCAAGCAGCGGTTCCGGCTCCTGTTGCCGTTAAAGCTGCGACTGCGGCGACGCCTGTTGCTGAAGCCGCCGAAGTGGCTCAGCCAACACAAGTGTCTGCCGCAACAGAGACAACCGCACCTAGCCCCGCTGCCAGCGGCAATTTCGTTGTGCAGCTAGCGGTTGCCC
>JAYUUS010000037.1:0-2090 GCA_043754435.1 Rhodanobacteraceae bacterium | reverse complement strand
GTGTCGCCGTGTGAGGCATAGGCGCAGGCCAATACGTCCGACTGCTGGGTGCGCGTGGGCATGCCAGTGGACGGCCCGCCGCGCTGAATATTGATGATCGTGGCCGGAATTTCGGCAAAATACGCCAAGCCGAGAAACTCATTCATTAGGGAAATGCCAGGGCCAGAGGTGGTGGTGAACGCGCGCGCACCGTTCCAACAGGCACCAACCACCATGCCAATCGAAGCAATTTCATCTTCTGCCTGCACAATCGCATAGCGGTTCGCGCCCGTGACTGGGTCAACACGCAACTGCTGGCAATATTTTTGAAAACTTTCCGCGACCGACGAGGAGGGCGTGATCGGATACCAAGCGCATACCGTCGCACCGCCGTACACGCAGCCCAATGCTGCGGCACTATTGCCGTCGACGAAAATATTGTCCCCAACCGCATCGGCCTGCTGCACGCGCAAACGCAGCGGATGCGCCAAATTGGCACGCGCGTAATCGGCGCCAATATGCAGGGCGCGCATATTCGCGCTCAGCAGCTTTTCTTTGCCCTTATATTGCTCGGCAAATAACGTTTCAATCACCGCCAGCGGCAGCTCAAGCAACACCGCCAGCGCGCCGACATACATAATGTTTTTAAACAGCTGGCGCTGACGCGGGTCGGCAAATGCGGCATTACACAGTTGCGTGAGCGGCACGCCCAACACGTGTACACCAGCGGGAAATTCAGCGCGCGATATGGGTTTGGTGCTGTCGTAAAACACATAGCCGCCGGGTTTCAGCTCGGCCAAATCGGCGGCCCAGGTTTGCGGGTTCATTGCGACTAGCAAGTCCATGCCACCGCGTCGGCCCAAATAGCCTTTTTCGGTAACGCGCACTTCGTACCACGTCGGTAAACCTTGGATATTGGACGGAAAGATATTGCGTGGGCTGACCGGCACGCCCATGCGCAAGATTGCTTTGGCAAATAGCTCATTTGCTGATGCCGACCCCGAGCCGTTGACGTTGGCAAATTTGACGACAAAGTCGTTAATAGCAAGGTCTTCCAAGGCCATATCGGCGCTTACTACTTCCGCACTGACTACGTCCGCGTTTACTTGCTCGGCACTCACTTTGAACAGCCAGAATTACACGCACCTGCGCTGGCAGTAGCGCCCGCATGCGTCATTTCTAAATAAAATTTCTGCATATCCCACGCACCGGTCGGGCAGCGCTCGGCACACAGGCCGCAGTGCAGGCAAACGTCTTCATCCTTCACCATCACCCGCTGGGTTTTCAGCGGCCCTGACACATACAAATCCTGAGTCAAATTCAGCGCCGGCGCACTGAGCCGGCCGCGCAAATCCGCCTCATCGCCGTTTTGCGTGAAGGTGATGCAATCAGTCGGGCAAATATCCACGCAGGCATCGCACTCAATGCAGGCGTCTTTGGCAAACACCGTTTGCGCATCGCAATTCAGGCAGCGCCCAGCTTCTTTAATCGCGGTGGCAATGTCAAAACCCAGCTCGACCTCGACTTTGATATTGCTCAGCGCCTGCGCGTGCGGCACTAAAGGCACGGCGTAGCGCACATCACGCACCACTTGATTGTCGTAACTCCACTCATGGATGCCCATTTTTTGCGACAGCAATTGCGTCATCGGCGCTGGGCGCTTTTTAATGTCGCCCCCGGAGAGCAGCAAATCAATCGACACCGCCGCCTCATGCCCGTGCGCCACCGCCCAAATAATATTTTTTGGTCCGAACGCCGAATCGCCGCCAAAGAATACCTGCGGTAACGTCGAGGCAAACGTGACGGGATCAAGCACGGGCAACCCGTCCGCGCCAAATTCCAGTCCTAAATCGCGCTCAATCCACGGAAATGAATTTTCCTGACCGACCGCGATCAGCACTTCATCACAGGCTAGTAAAACCTCAGGCTCGCCAGTAGGCACTAAGCTGCGCTTGCCGGCGGCATCGAACGCCGGTGCCACGCGCTCAAACGCCATACCGACTAGACGCCCTTGCTCCAGCACAAAGCATTTGGGCACATGAAAGTCCAAAATCGGGATGCCCTCATGCTGCGCGTCTTCTTTTTCCCAAGGTGATGCTTTCATCTCGGCA
>JAYUUS010000036.1:0-18593 GCA_043754435.1 Rhodanobacteraceae bacterium | reverse complement strand
GGTGCGTGCTTAATGCGCGAGCCGGAATTGGTAGCCGAGTGTGTCGCTGCGATGCGCGCGGTGGTGGCTGTGCCGGTCACGGTCAAATGCCGCCTGGGTGTGGACGAGTTTGACTCTTATGATGGCTTTCGCAGCTTTATCGACACCGTTGCTAACGCGGGCTGCGAGGTATTTTTGGTGCATGCGCGCAAAGCGTGGCTGAAAGGCTTAAGCCCGAAAGAGAATCGCGAGAAACCGCCGCTGTGGTACGACCGCGTGCATCGCCTAAAAGCCGAGCGCCCGGAGTTAACGGTGGTGCTCAATGGCGGTCTAGAAAACGTCGCCGCCTGTGAAAATGCACTGGCGACGCTTGATGGCGTCATGCTTGGGCGTGAGGCTTATCACAATCCATACGTGTTGGCTGAGCTTGATGCCGCCATTTTTGGCAACCCGCTAATTAACCATGCGCAGGCGGTGGCGGCCATGCAGGGCTACGTTGAATCGCGACTTGCGCACGGCACCTTGCCACGCCATGTCGGGCGCCACATTTTGGGCTTGTTTCACAGCGTAGCGGGCACCAAAGCTTGGCGCCAAGCTTTAACTGCGGGCGTGATGCCGAGTGAGGCGTTTGCACGTATGGCACCGAATTACGTCCAAAGCGTTAGTTAAAACATTTTCAATCGTTTAGTTTTACGTTTGACAGCTGACTTTTCCGCGCCTCATTGGCACCCGCTTCAATTGCTAAGACGCGTTCCAACAGGGATGCCCGTTCTAAATCGATTTTGGGCAAGCGTGGCTCACATAACTGCTTCGAAATCGTATTCAAAAGCGCGCGAACCCGTTCGGTTTTTGTTGCCGTAAATGTTCCCGCTTCAATGAGTGCTAGACAAATATCTGCCATAGCTAAGTTCTGTGCTTTATTTCGCGGTTCAATATGCAGCAACTGTTCGTACTCTTTGCGCAGCAACTCTATGTCCCGCACCTGCTTTCGGCAGTCAAAGCATCGCAAACAGCGCGCGCAAAGCGGGAAACCGAGCTCTTCAAACCAATAACGTTGTTCCTCCGCGAAAAACAAAAAGGGCCGATTGCAATCCACACAAGTCTTATCTAAATCAAAGTAGTGTGTTGCTCTGGAATAGGATTTTTGATCTTGTTTTGACGGGTTAGCCAAAATTGCGGTTTTGGCTACTCGATGTGTTGCCAAATCACGCGAATTTAGGAATCTCTCGAAATCAATGAATTCGTGCGGTAGTTTTTTGCGCTGTTCACGCCACTCGTCATTACTAATTGCGCACGATATCAGAGATACGCCGGCATCAAAGGCCCCAGGATTCAAGCCGGTAAATCGCGGACCATGGCCAAAACGTGGATTTTCGACATATTTGTGATACGGATCTTTTGATGCGCGCTTCATGGCGTTGGCTCCTCAGGCGACGTTTTACCCAGCCTTCAACAACCGACTCAAATAAACCCCCATTTGCCGCTCCGCCTGCTTGTCGCCGTTTTTCTTCGCGGTTTCGATACCGCTTCGATAGGTTTGCATCGCGCGTGCGGCGTCGCCGTTTTTTTCAAGTGCTTGCCCGAGCGCTAGCCAGACGGCGGTGTAGAGTGGGTTGAGCAGCAGCGCGCGCTGTAAGTGCGCAATCGCCTCATCAAAGCGCGCAGCGGTGCTTAACTGCTGGGCAATGCTCAGGCGCAAAATGGCGCTGTCATTGCCTTCGGCTAGCTGGGCTTCAAAGCGTTCCAGTAAGGTCGTCATTAGGTTTCGCCATCTTTTAGATCCACACCCAGCGCGCGCAGTTTTCGATATAGATGCGTGCGCTCCACATCCACCACGCGCGCCAATTTGCCGACGCTGCCGCCCGCTAGGCGCAAATGATGCAGCAGGTATTCGCGCTCAAATTGCTCGCGCGCTTCTTTGAGCGGCAAACTCATATCCAGGGCGGTTCCGGCCAATGCGGCGGGGCGTTCAGGAATGATGGGTCCAAGCGCATGTTCGACTTCGATCAGCTCGATTTCGCTGCCTTCACCTAAAATCATCAGGCGCTGGATCAAGTTTTTGAGCTCCCGTAAATTGCCGGAAAAATGATGTTGACGCAGGCGATTGAGTGCCGCCATCGTCAGCCCGCGATACGGCAGGCCGTTGCGCCCAGCCAAGGATTCTGTCAGCGCGCGCGCTAGCTCAGGAATATCCTCCGAGCGTTCGCGCAGCGGCACGGTTTTCAGCGGCACGACGTTGAGCGCATAATATAAATCTTCGCGGAAACGCCCGGCTTTTACTTCTGCTTCCAATGGCCTAGACGATGCCGCAATCACCCGCACATCCAAAGCCACCGGCGCTTGCCCGCCTAAACGCGTGATCGAGCGCTGGCTGAGCGCACCGGCCAGCTTAAGCTGCAATTCGCTGTCTAAATCCGCCACTTCGTTTAAAAAAAGCGTACCGCCTTGGGCGCGCTCGATCAGGCCATAGCGCAATTCGCCGCCTTCCTCGGAGCCAAACAGCTCGCGAAAAGCCTGCTCACGCGCAATTGAACCGGGTGCCACCACCACTAACGGCCCGGCTGAGCGCGCGGATTTTGTATGCAAATAGCGCGCAATCTGGGTCTTACCCGTGCCTGCCTCGCCTTCGATCAACACCCACGCTTCGACACCGGCAACCCGCTCGATTTGCGCGCGCAAATCCTGCATCGCGCGCGAATTGCCGCGCGGCTCCAAGGCGTTGGACTCAAAGCCGTCATCGGCGATGCGCTTTAGCCCTTGATTTTCTTGCCGCAATTCGCTGTGCTCAAGCGCGCGTTCAATACTGAGCAAAAGTTTTGCCAGCGAAATTGGCTTTTCGATAAAATCATAAGCGCCCAAACGCGTGGCTTTAACCGCCGTCTCTACCGTGCCGTGGCCGCTCATCATCACCACCGGGCAGTCGAGCGAACCGCTATTGACCCATTCTTTCAATAGGCTGATGCCATCGATATCGGGCATCCACACGTCTAGCAGCACCAAATCATGCCGCGCCGCACGCCTTGCTGCGCGTGCCGCCGCGCCATTTTCCGCTACCGATACCCGATAGCCCTCATCTTGCAGCACATCACGCGCCATTTCGCGAATGCCGGGTTCGTCATCGACGATCAGGATGTGTTTACTCATGGCTTCTATTTGCTTTTCACACAGCGCGGAAGATTCGTTTTACCACAACTGTGCGGACGGTTAGCGTAGGGTGCGATTCAAAGTGCTGATATTGCGGCTACTGCTTAGCTGAGCCACACTTGAAAATTATACCTTTGCAGATATAAAATACTTCATATGCCAGACGAACAAAAATTACTTTTGTGGGTTGGAAGCAGCAAAAAAGACTTGCTCGCGCTTCCCATTCGGGTGCGCAAGTTCTTCGGCCATGCTTTGGATTTCGCACAAAGGGGCGATCAGCATGACGCGGCAAAGTCGCTCAAGGGGTTTGGCGGTGCTGGCGTCATTGAGATCGTGGAAGATGATATTGGTGGAACTTATCGTGCCGTCTACACGGTAAGAATCGCGAGTGCGGTTTTTGTCCTGCATTGCTTTCAAAAGAAGAGCAAAAGCGGGATCAGCACACCGAAAGCAGACATTCACATTATTCGCGCAAGGCTTAAAGTCGCTGAAGCGCTGGCAAAGGATCAGGAATATGGCAAAGCGCATCATTGAAGGCATTGAAATTGAAAGCAGCTCGGGCAATGTGTTTGCTGACCTTGGCTTGCCGGACGCCGAAAAACTTGCGATTAAATCCGGCTTAGTGATTGAGATCACCCGCGCAGTGCGGCGGCTCGGCCTAACTCAAGCAGAAGCAGGGCAGCGTATGGGTATTCCCCAGCCGAAAGTGTCGGGCATGATGCGGGGCGACTTCACCAACCTTTCAGAACGCAAGCTGATGGAATGCCTTAATCGTCTGGGATACGACATTGAGATCAACGTACGCCCCGCTACCCAACACACGGGGCATCTGACCCTCGCAATTATTTAAGCAGCCCTATGGATTTAGTCATTGCCCGGCCGGAAGGCCTTTACTGCACAGCAGGCGATTTTTATATCGACCCTTGGAAGGCGGTCGGGCGTGCTGTTATTACCCATGCGCATTCTGACCACGCGCGGGTTGGGCACGGACATTATTTGGCGCACCGGCACAGCGCGGGCACTTTGCGGGCGCGGCTCGGTGACATTACCCTGCAAACGCTGCCGTATGGCGAGGCGATACAGCACAATGGCGTCAAAATTTCACTGCATCCGGCCGGGCATGTGCTGGGTTCGGCGCAGGTGCGCTTAGAGCACAAAGGGCGCGTGTGGGTTGCCTCAGGGGATTACAAGCTTGAGGACGATGGCACTTGCGAGCCCTTTGAGCCGGTGCGCTGCGATACGTTTATTACGGAATCGACGTTTGGCCTGCCGATTTATCGTTGGGCGAGCCCGGCGGCGATGGCGCTGGAGGTCAACGAATGGTGGCGCAGCAATGCCGACGCCGGGCGCGCATCAGTGCTGTTTTGCTATGCCTTTGGTAAAGCCCAGCGCATTTTGCATGGCGCAGATCCCTCCATAGGCGCGATTATTGCGCACGGCGCGGTGGCACCACTCAATGCGGTGTATCGGGCTGCGGGCGTGCATTTGCCCGCCACGCTGAGCGTCAATGACGCGCAAGTCAATCCCCAGCTGCTCAAGCGCGCGCTGGTGCTGGCGCCGCCCTCAGCGCAGGGCACGCCGTGGATGAATCGTTTCGGCAATTATGCCGACGCTTTCGCCAGCGGTTGGATGCAGCTGCGCGGCGCACGGCGGAGGCGGGGCGTGGATCGCGGCTTTGTAATGTCTGACCACGCCGACTGGCCGGGCCTGCAAAAAGCCATTCTGGGCACCGGTGCCGAGCGCATCTTTGTCACGCACGGCAGTGTCGCGATTATGGTGCGCTGGCTGACCGACAGTGGTTTAGAAGCGCAGGGTTTTAAAACTGAATATGGGGATGAGGATATGGCCGAGCCGCCTTCGCCGCCTTCAGCCAACGCGAGCGCCGCATGAAAGCGATCATTTTATGAAAGCCTTTGCCGCGCTGTATCGTGAACTCGACGCGACCACCTCAAATCTCGCCAAACAGGCGGCCCTACAGCGCTATTTTTTGGACGCGCAAGCTGCTGATGCGGCGTGGGCGGTGTATTTTCTTAGCGGCGGTAAGCCGCGCCAGCTGGTGCCCGCTAAGGTATTGCGGGCGTTGGCGCGCGAAGCGGCGGGTTTGCCGGAATGGCTGTTTGATGAAAGCTATGACGCGGTCGGTGACTTGGCAGAAACCATCGCGCTGCTGTTGCCGCCGCCGAACCAGTCGCATGACC
Source organism: Rhodanobacteraceae bacterium (assembly GCA_043754435.1). GTDB lineage: Bacteria > Pseudomonadota > Gammaproteobacteria > Xanthomonadales > SZUA-5 > JANNYA01. Next base: position 13,272 of record JAYUUS010000036.1, on the reverse strand, counting down.
TGGGTTTGGCGGTATGGATTGAGCAGCGTCTGCTGCCGCTGCGCAAATCTGCGCCCGAGGCGTTGGCGGACATGCTGCGCGGGCATTGGCAGCAGTTAGCCATCGACGAGCGGCTGGTGTATTTCAAACTGATGACCGGCGGTTTTCGCGTGGGCGTGTCAAAACTGCAGGTCACCCAAGCGCTGGCCGCTGTGGGTGGCATTGATGCCAAGCGCGTCGCACAACGGCTGATGGGCTATCTGCACATTACAGCTAAGCCCACGGCCGCCGATTACGCGGCGCTGGTGGCACCGGAAAACAGCGGCGAGCGCAATCAACAAACCAGCGGTCAGCCGTATCCGTTTTTTCTAGCGCACCCGTTCAACTTGCCGCTGGAGCAGTTCGACGTAGCACTCGGCGCGCCGGAAAACTGGCAAGTTGAGTGGAAGTGGGACGGCATTCGTGCGCAGCTGGTGCGCCGCGCCGGGCAAGTGTGGCTGTGGTCGCGCGGCGAAGAGCTAGTGACCGAGCGCTTTCCAGAACTGGCCGCGATGGGCTTGGCTTTGCCCGATGGCTGTGTGCTGGATGGCGAAATTGTGGTGTGGCGCAAAGACGCAGAATCAATAGCCGATGTGGGCAAAGCCCAACCGTTTGCCGAGCTGCAAAAGCGCATTGGCCGCAAAACGATTGGTGCCAAACTGCTGCGCGAGGTGCCCGTGGTTTTGCTGGCCTATGACCTGCTGGAATTGGACGGTCAAGACTTGCGCAGCAAGCCGCAGTTTGAACGCCGCGCGCTGCTCGATCAGCTAATCGAGCCGCTAAATCACCCACAGCTTTTGTCCAGCCCCGTGCTAGTAGGGGCGAGTTGGACTGAGCTTGCGCAGCAGCGCGAAGCCGCACGTAGCTTAGGCGTCGAGGGCATGATGCTAAAAGCCAAAACTGCGCAGTACGGTGTCGGCCGCACTAAAGACGTAGGCGTTTGGTGGAAGTGGAAGATTGAGGCGATGCGGATCGACGCGGTGCTGATTTACGCGCAGCGCGGCCACGGCCGCCGCGCTAGCCTGTATAGCGACTACACCTTTGCCGTATGGGATGACAGCGCTGAAAACGCACAACGCAAACTGGTGCCGTTTGCAAAAGCGTACACAGGCTTGACCGATGTGGAGATGGCGAAAGTCGATGCCGTGATCCGCAAAACCACGCTTGAGACCTTCGGCCCGGTGCGCAGCGTCAAGCCGACACTGGTGTTTGAGCTTGGCTTTGAAGGCATCGCGCGCAGCCCACGCCACAAAAGTGGCATTGCTGTGCGCTTTCCGCGCATGCTGCGCTGGCGGCTAGACAAGTCGGTCGCCGAGGCCGATACGCTGGCAACGCTGGCGGCTTTGCTGCCAGCGCCAGTGTCAGTGCCAGCATCAGCAACTTCGTCATCGCCGTGACGAAGCGCGAACTGACAAGCTGGTTTAAGGCGCGCGGCTGGAAGCCTTTCAAGTTCCAGCAAGAGGTGTGGCAAGCGATTGCGCGCGGTGAATCGGGTTTATTGCACGCCAGCACCGGCGCTGGTAAAACGCACGCCGTCTGGCTCGGTGCTTTGCTGGCTTTTGCGGCCGCCACGCCGTCAAAAAAGGCGTCCAAAGGGGCACCGCCATTGACGGTGCTGTGGATTACGCCGATGCGCGCATTGGCCGCCGATACGCTGCGGGCTTTGCTGGAGCCGCTTGATTTCCTGAGCCAAAATTTCCTAAGCCAAAGCATGACGCTGGAGAACGACGGCGACATTCCTGCTGTGCGTAATCGCCCGGTTTGGACGGCTGGCGCTCGCAGTGGCGACACCCCTGCTAGCGAGCGCAGTGCACAAAACAAACGCCTGCCGACTGCGCTAGTGACGACGCCGGAAAGCCTGTCCGTGCTGCTGTCGCGCAGCGACGCCCGCACGGTGCTGGGCAGCGTCAAAATGGTGGTGGTCGATGAGTGGCACGAGCTGCTGGGCAACAAGCGCGGCGTGCAGGTGCAGTTGGCGCTGGCTAGGCTGCGCGGCTGGAGCCCTACGCTGCAAATTTGGGGCATGTCCGCCACGCTAGGCAATTTGCCGGAAGCAATGCAGACCTTGCTGGGGCATGGCAATGGCACTTTGGTGCAGGGCCAGATGCCAAAAACGCTGATTATTGACTCCCTGCTGCCCGCACGTGCCGGGCGCTTTCCCTGGGGCGGCCACCTCGGCATGACGATGCTGCCGCAGGTGATTGCGGAAATTGCAGCCAGTACCACCACGCTAGTGTTTACCAACACGCGCGCGCAGTGCGAAGTTTGGTATCAAGCGCTGATTGCCGCGCGCCCCGATTGGTCAGGCGTGGTGGCGCTGCATCACGGCTCGCTGGATCGCGCCGTGCGCGAGTGGGTCGAGGCGGGTTTGAAAAGCGGCGCATTGAAGGCGGTGGTGTGTACCTCTAGTTTGGATCTGGGCGTTGATTTCTTGCCGGTTGAGCGTGTGCTGCAAATCGGCTCCGCCAAAGGTGTAGCGCGATTATTGCAGCGCGCCGGGCGTTCCGGGCATGCGCCGGGGCGGCCGTCGCGCATCACGCTGGTGCCCACGCACAGCCTGGAGCTGGTTGAAAACGCGGCGGCGCGCGTGGCCATTGCAGCGGGCCATATTGAAGCGCGCGCTGCACCGCAACAGCCGCTCGACGTGCTGGTGCAGCACCTTGTTACCGTAGCCCTTGGCGGTGGCTTTATCGCGGCGGATTTATATACCGAAGTGCGCAGCACCGCCGCCTATGCTGAGCTGTCGGCGGAAAATTGGCAGTGGGCGCTTAACTTTGTACGCCAAGGCGGCGCATCGCTAGCGGCCTATCCTGACTATCAGCGCGCGGCACCCGACAGCGAAGGCATTTGGCGCGTGCCCGACGCGCGGCTGGCGCGCCGCCACCGCATCAATATCGGCACCATCGTCAGTAACGCCAGCATGGTGGTGCAGTACGTGGGCGGCGCAAGAATCGGTTTTGTAGAAGAGAGTTTCGCGGCGCGCATGAAGCCGGGCGATTGCTTTTTATTCGGCGGACGAATGTTGGAGCTGGTGCGTATTCACGATATGACCGCCTGGGTGCGGCGCGCCAGCGGCAAGCGCCCGGCGATCCCGCGCTGGGCCGGTGGCCGCATGGCGCTCTCCAGCACATTGGCCGCAGCACTACGCCAACAGCTCGCGCTCGCCGCTGCCGGACAATACTTATCGCCCGAACTGCAGTGCGTGCGGCCCCTGCTGGAGCTGCAACAGCAATGCTCGGCGCTGCCAACCCCGCAAACACTGCTGGCCGAGGTCTTGAAAACCCGTGAAGGCTGGCATCTTTTTATCTATCCCTTTGCCGGGCGTCAGGTGCATCTGGGGCTGGCAAATTTGGTCGCCTGGCGCTTGGCGCAGCAGGCACCGCGTACCTTTTCCATCGCCGTCAACGACTATGGTTTTGAATTGCTGAGTGCAACTCAGATAGATTGGGCCGCGCTGCTGCCCAAAGCGCTGACATTGACGCCTGAGCTGAAAGCGCAGACGCCAGCGCACGCACTGCTGGCCGCAGATGCCGCGCGTGCAGCGCTTTTGCACGAGCTACTCGCCAGCCTCAATGCCAGCGAGCTAGCGCAGCGACGCTTTCGCGAAATTGCGCGCGTTTCGGGCTTGATCTTTCAGGCATACCCCGGCGAAAACCGCAGTAGTAAACAACTGCAGGCTTCCTCGTCGCTGTTTTTTGAGGTGTTTCGAAAGTACGATCCGTCGAATCGGCTGCTGCTTCAGGCCGAGCAAGAAGTGCTTGCGCAAGAGTTGGAAATTGGCCGCCTGTGCGCCAGCTTAGCCGACATCGCCCGCCAGCAGCTTGTCATTAAAACGCTCGCGCGTCCCAGCCCGTTTGCGTTTCCGCTGATGGTCGAGCGCCTGCGGGAAAAATTATCGAACGAAAGCCTAGTGGATCGCATCGCCCGCATGGTGGCGGAGCTGGAAAAGGCGGCGGGCGGCGTCAATTCCAGCATCAACGCCAGCGATTTAGCCGCGCAATGAAAGCGAGTGTTTGCGCAGTGCATTGGGGCGGGGTTGAGCTGCACCTGCTGCCCGAACGCGCGGCGTGGTGGCCGGTGGGCAAAACCCTTTTGATCGCCGACTTGCACCTCGGCAAAGCGGCCACGTACCGCGCACTCGGCCAACCTGTACCGGCGGGCACCACGCAGGAAAATTTAGCGCGCCTGAGCGCCCTGATTGCACGCCACACGCCCCAGCAAGTCATTTTTCTCGGGGATTTTCTGCATGCTGCAGCGGCACGCACGCCCGATGTGCTGGGCGCTCTGCAGCAATGGCGAACGCAGCACACGGCGGTTGAGTTGACGCTGGTGCGCGGCAACCACGACAGCCGCGCCGGTGATCCGCCAGCCTCCTTGGGTATCGCGGTGGTCGATGAGCCCTACTTGCACGGGCCTTTTGCCCTGTGCCACCACCCGCAGCAGCATGCCACGCATTTCGTGTTGGCGGGCCACGTACACCCCGTTTGTCGACTCATCGGCCCCGGCCGTGACAGTTTGCGCCTGCCCTGTTTTGTCGCACAGACTCACCAAGCCATTCTGCCCGCGTTCGGCGAATTTACCGGTGGCTGGCGTGTAACGGCGGGGCCGGAGCAGCGCATTTATCCGGTCGGCGGCGGAGTAGTTTGGTGCTTGCCTTGAAGAAACTTCGTTTCCACTTCGCAATTCATCCCGCTGCGCGGGATTGCTACGCTTTCATTTGCACTTCGCAATTCATCCCGCTGCGCGGGATTGCTACGCTAACGCCGCTGCGACTCCACTCCATCTTTAAAAAGAAAATCCCGCATCGCCGGATCTTCCGGGTTTTCCCCATACGCACCTTGCTCGATCCAGTCATAAATAAGCGCCTGCAGCGCGGTCGGCACATGACCACCCGGCGGCATGCGGTTGCCAACTCCTGGATCGGTGCAATTGACCTTGGTGAAGAACAGGCTGCGCTTGGCATCCCCGGCGATCACGCGTTTCACCGCATTGTTTTGACTGCTGTCTTGACTGACCAAGAAATAAATTGAAATAACGGGCGAGCTCAAATCTAAATCAGCGCTGGGATTACTGCCGATATGGCAATTTTGCGTGCAGCTCGATTGATCGGTCAGCGCCTGCCAAACCTGCGGCCACAATACGCCAGGCGTGATCGGCCCAGGTAAGGCTTCACAGCCGGTCGCGGCATGGCTGAGCGCGCTGAACAAGGTCAATGCTAAAAAGAGGCAAGTTTTCATGTTTCACTTAACGCAATCATCCGGGCCGCGTTGACACGCTGGTTTTAATGTCGAAATTGATCCGCTTTAACTTAGAAAACTGAGTTGGACATGCCCGACTGTGCTTTTCGGCTTGCCGCTGCTGACGTCGACTTAATCAGGTTTAGCCCCAGCCGTTCAAGCAGGCGGAACTCGCTTTGCATCACCGCTATTTAACATCAATGTCAAGCGCCGAGGTCGATAACACCACATCGGGCAGATAGTTCATACCACGCGCGACAACGGTGTATCGGCCGGGTGCCAATGGGTAGAACTGAAAGTCCAGCGCTTCGTTGTATCCCATGCCTCCGCCAGCCCGATTGATTCCATCCAAACGCTGAAAAAAATATTCGCCCGGTGCCAACATAATCGGCTTGCTGGCACCAAAGAGATTAAAAAATTCCCGCATGGTGGCATCTAAGTTCGGATTTGGCATAGCAGCAACGCGTCTGCCGCTGCGCTCAACAATATCCAAAGCCACAAACGCGCGTTTTGCTCGGCTTTCGCCACCGTAATTTATCTGGATTGCATGATCGCTGATGTTGCGAATACCAAATTGCAATGATAGTCCCTCACTCGGTGGCCATACATCTATTTTCGGCAGCAAAACCACGGCAAGCCCTGAAGCCGTCGTGCGCCATTTGGGCACCAGCCGAATCGCCGTGCGTATCCGCGCGATTTCAGCACGCGTTGCTGGGCCAACACGACTCAGAAAGATGACTTGATCGTGCTTGCCCTTCTCAGATGGCCTGCGCGTCAAATAAAAAATCTGCTGAGCGCCGCAAATCAGCACATTTGAGCCTTCACCCATAACCTCAATTCGTCCGAATTGCGATCTCATGTATGCTGTTCGGGACAAGGAACTTTCACACTTCGTTTTAGCGGGCCAATCAATCTGCCAATAGCCACCATCAAGTTCTAAAATTCCTCGGGCTTTACCCAAAAGACTGCGCTCGATTTTAAGTTTGAAGCGTGCTGGCTTGCCCTGTGCAACGCTAACAACCCGGCCAACGACAATCAAATCTGCGCCCGCGATTTGTTCGGCGGTGTCGATAAACTTGATACGTGCCGCAGCGGGTTGCAGCCAGATTAGATTGACAAGGGCGAACAACGCCAAAGCGCGCAAGCTTGCCAGTATTCGGCTCGAAGCACTATTACCAGTCGTCGCGACCACGCCCATTAAAGCTTCGCCCGCTGCCCCGCCAACGCATCGCGCTTGGCCGTGAACTCGGCAAAACGCTGACGTTCTTGCGCCACCACTGCCGCCGGTGCGGCGTTAACAAAAGTGTCAGTCGAAAGCTTCTTCTCGCACTTTTCAATCTCAGTGGCCAGCTTCGCCAGCTCACGATCCAGTCGTGCGCGTTCGGCGTCGACGTCGATTAAGCCCGCCAACGGTATCAGCACTTTTAAACCGCCCACCACTGCCGCTGCCGACGCCGGTTCGGCCGCACCCTCTGCCAACCACTGCTGCGATTCAATGCGGCCGATGAAATTCATGCTGGACGCGTTTGCGGCTTGCCGTGCACGGTCAGTCGCATCGCCGCCGACTAGCAGCACTGGCAGCAATTTCGCGGGCGGCAAATTCATCTCGGCGCGAATGCGGCGTACGCCCAATAAAAACTCCTTCATCCACACGATTTCAGTGCTGGCAGCGCTATCCGTTGGAAATGCACTGGCTTTTGGAAAGTCTTCGAGCGCAATGGTTTTGCCCGTTTTTGACAGCTTGGGCGCGACGCTGAGCCAAATTTCCTCGGTGATAAACGGAATAATCGGATGCGCCAGACGCAGCTGCGCTTCTAGTAAGACTAATAATGTGTGCTGCATGCTGCGCTTTTCCACCGCGTTGCCTGAGGCCAACGCGGGCTTTGCTAGCTCCAAAAACCAGTCGCAAAACTCATTCCAAGTGAAGTCGTAAAACGCCTGCGCCGCCAAATCAAAGCGGTAATCAGCCAGATGTTGTTCAAATTGCGCGATCGTTTTGGCAAATTCGGAGGCGATCCATTTTTCTGCGGTGCTGCTTGGTGCCCACGACGCATTCGCGGCGAAACTGACGTCCTCGCAGTGCATCAACACGAAGCGCGCCGCGTTCCAGAGCTTATTGCAAAACGCTTTGTAGCCTTCGCAGCGCTTCAAATCAAAATTGATGGTGCGCCCGTGTGTGGCCAGCGCCGCGAAAGTGAAGCGCAGCGCATCGGTGCCGACTGCGGTGATGCCGTTCGGGTAATCGCGCTTGATGCGCTTGGCGACTAACGCCTTCGCTTCCGGAATCAGCAGGCTGTTGGTGGATTTTTCCAACAAATCATCAAAGCTAATGCCGTCAATTAAATCCAGCGGGTCGAGCGTATTGCCTTTGCTCTTGCTCATCTTTTTGCCTTCGGCGTCCTGCACGATGGCGTTGATATAGACGGTTTTAAACGGCACGCGCGATTCTGGCGTAGCGAACTGCGGCTCGAAACTGCCGTCAGCTTTGCGCCCGACAAAATACTGCGTCGCCATCACCATGCGCGCGACCCAGAAGAAAATAATATCAAAGCCCGTCACCAACACGCTGGAGGGCACAAAACGCTGGAACGCCGCCCATTCCGCAGCGCGATCCGGCGTTTCGCCGGGCCAACCGAGCGTAGAAAACGGCCACAGTGCGGAGCTAAACCAGGTGTCCAACACATCTTCATCTTGACGCAGCGCGCCAACCGGTGCGGTGGCGCTGGCCTGAATCGCATCGGCTGCATTTTCGCCAACAAAAATATTGCCCGCTTCGTCATAAAACGCAGGTATCCGATGCCCCCACCACAGCTGGCGGCTAATGCACCAGTCTTGGATATTGTCCAGCCACTGCGTGTAGGTATTCGCCCAATTTTCCGGCACAAACTTAATCGCGCCGGAGCGCACCGCCGTCAATGCCGGTTCGGTAATTTCTTTGCGGCCCTTGTTGGTTAGATCGACAAACCATTGATCCGTCAACATTGGCTCCGTCACCGCGTCCGAACGCTGGGAAATTGGCAGCATCAGCTTGTGCGGCTTGGTTTCAACCAATAAACCTTGGGCCTCCAAATCCGCCAAGACTTGCTTGCGCGCGACAAAACGATCCATGCCCTGATAGGCGGCGGGTGCGTTGTCATTGACCTTGGCTTCCAGCGTAAAGATATTGATCGGGCTCAGCCCATGGCGCGCGCCCATCGCGAAATCGTTAAAATCGTGCGCGGGCGTAATTTTGACGCAGCCAGTGCCGAATTCCGCTTCCACGTAGCTGTCGGCAATCACCGGAATCTGGCGATCCGTCAGCGGCAATTGCAGCAGCGTGCCAATCAAATGCTGATAGCGCGCATCGTCTGGATTGACTGCCACCGCCACGTCGCCCAGCAGCGTTTCCGGGCGCGTGGTGGCGACCACCAAACCGGCACCGCCATCGGCTGAAGGATAGCGAATCGACCACATCGAGCCGTCTTTTTCGCGGTTTTCCACCTCTAAATCCGAAACAGCTGTTTGCAGCGCAGGGTCCCAATGCACCAAACGATTGCCGCGATAAATCAAACCGGCGCGATACCACTCAATAAACACCTTGCGCACCGCCGCCGACAGGCCCGCATCCATGGTGAAGCGTTCCCGGCTCCAATCACAGCTAGAACCCAGGCGCCGCATTTGCCGGGTAATCGTCGAGCCCGATTCCTCCTTCCACGCCCAAACCCGCTTCAGAAATTCCTCGCGGCCTAAGGCTTTACGAGTAGTGCCCTGTGCGGCCAGCTGATTTTCCACAATCTTTTGCGTCGCAATGCCCGCGTGGTCAGTGCCGCACTGCCAAAGCACATCCGCACCCGACATGCGCTGATAGCGCACCATCAAATCCATTAGCGTTTGCTGAAACGCATGCCCCATATGCAGCGTGCCGGTCACATTCGGCGGCGGCAGCTGGATGCAAAACGGCGTGCCCTGACCAGACGCCGCAAAATAGCCCTGCGCCTCCCATGACTGATAAATACGCGCCTCAAAGGCCTGCGGCTCAAATGACTTGTCCATGTCTCACCTAATCTCAATTTAGGCTGGAGTATAGCGGTGGGGGCAAGGATTGCTTAAGCGTTGGGTTTGGGGGAGCTTGAATTGCTTAAGGTTTGCGGGGGCGGGATGGTTGTGTACAACGCATTCGAGCACGTGGGACCTCGCGCCGAAGTAGATTACTCACATTTTCCTGCTTGGCGTCTACGACACGCTAGGGAACCTCTAAAAACCCCATTTTCGTCGTGAAGCGTCGTTGCTCAAGAGAAAATATCGTAAGCCTCCGCCCACCCGGGTGGGCGGGTTTGGGCGGAGGTGGGGGGTGGGTTACGTAATTTCGCGGTCGCCTCGCGCTGCAGATATTCTTCGATGCTGATCAATTCAGGCTTCATGAAAACAATCTCAGCAAAATCAAGCCGCAGTTTGAAGTTTTCGCGTTGGGCTAGCAAATCGGTGCGCGAATCGAGGGGCGGTGGACTTGAATATTATTGCGTGTTGCGCAACATGTTATTGTGCTGCATGATTATGTCGTTTCGACACAAAGGCTTACGCAAACTTTTTGAAACTGGAGATGCTTCCGGGGTCTTAGCAGCGCATAAAACTAAGCTTCGCATGCAGCTGACTGCGCTCGATACCGCCATGACGATTGACGACGTGAATATCTCTGGTTTTAAGCTGCATCCGCTCAAAGGCGAAATGCATAATCGTTGGGCAATCTCCGTCAACGGGAATTGGCGTTTAACCTTTGAGTTCAAAGACGGCAACGTCTACGTACTCGACTATGAGGACTACCACTAATGCCTATGTACAACCCGCCGCATCCCGGTGAATTCATCACCGAAATATACTTGCAACCCAATGGCATCAGCGGTCGTGAGCTTGCGTCCAAGTTAAACGTCGCCGCCTCCACGCTGAGTCGCATTCTTAAGGGCACGAGTCGAGTTAGCCCAGAAATGGCACTGCGGCTTGCTAAAACGATTGGCCGTACTCCCGAAAGCTGGCTGGTCATGCAAGATCATCACGATCTCTGGCTAGCACGCAAAAGCGTCAATCTGAATGGTGTGAGCGAGCTTATATTAGCTACGGCTTAAATGAACCCTTAAGAAGGAGCAGGGGAATCAAATCAACTTTCAAAGTTCCCGCCATCCAGGCCCCTCACCGCAAAACCGAACTCACCTCCGCCGAACTCGCACGCCAACTGGGCCATAAGCTCACAATCGCACCACTCAACAACATGGTCGCAATCGCCAGCCCAAAACTTGTGGCATCTAATGCGTGAGTTTCAAATAGAAATTGCCGCACTAAAGCTCCACCCGCGCTGGCAAGCACGGCACCCACGCTGCAGCCTATTAGCACCAGAGCCAAGGACTGACGCAGCTGCAGCGCAAAGATGCCGGATTTCGCCGCGCCTAAAGCCATGCGCAAACCAAATTCGCGTTGGCGTAGGCTGGCCAAAAAATGCATCAGTGCAAATAAGCCGACGGCGCTCAAAAATAGCGCGGACAGTGCCAATGTGCCAAGCAATGCGGCGGCCAGTTTTGGTTGTATCAAGGTGGCATCGCGGGCTTGGGTTAACCACTGCGCTGGGCCCACGTTGACGGTTGGCAAGCGTTGCTGCATGCGCTTGACCCAGGCGCTTTTTGCGGCCGCGTTACCCGGTTCAAGTTTGGCGATTAAAAACAGCTGGCGCACTGGAAATTGCCGTACTGGCACGTACATTTCAGGCTCGGGCGTGGCGGCTAGATTGCGGTGCCGCACATTGCCCAGCACGCCAACAATGGTTTTTGCAGCATCGCCGCCCCAACCTAATTGCACGCCTTGGCCCAGTACTTGCTGGGGCGTACGGCCTTTAAAATAGCGCGCTACAAAGGCTTGATTGACTAGCATCACCGGTGCAGCGTCGGCGCTGTCGCCTAAGCCAAAATCGCGGCCTGAACTTAGTGGAATCGCCAACGTGTTGGCGTAATCCACGTCAATAAAGCGCAGCCGTGCTTCCGGTTTTTCACCGCGCGCGGCGGGCTGACTGGTTAAATCAAATTCGGTGCCATTGTCCTGATCGGTCAGCGGCAAGGACTGTGCGAAGCTCACCTTTTTGCCGCCCGGCAAACTTAAGCTTTCCGCACGCAAAGCATCGAGCGCATTGACCACATTGGCATCGTCTGGAAACGCGCTTTTGGGCAGACTAATTTGCGCCATCAATACCGATTGCATTTGGAAGCCCGGCTCGACATGGATTAAGCGGCGCAAACTTTGCAGCATTAATAGCGCGCCAATCAGTAAGCAGGTGCTAAGCGCAATTTGCAGCGTCACCAAAAATTTGCGTTGGCGGTTTTGTGCGACGCTACTGGTGCTTGAGCGCGACCCTGCCTGCGCGGCTTGCGCCAAATTGATCGTAGCTAGAAAGCGCGCCGGAATAATGGCGCTCAAGACCGCGGCAATTAGGCCCGATGTTGCGGCAAAGCTAATCACCCGCCAGTCCAATTCTAAGCGGGCTAAATTATTGAGCTGGCTATGCAGCATCGGCGCGATGGCGCTTAACAATAGTTTGGCTGCCAAAAGCCCCAGCAATACTCCAGCGCTGGCAAGCAGCGCACATTCGATCAACAAGCCTAAAGCGATCAGTTTGCGGGAAGCACCGAAAATTTCGCGGCTGGCAATCGTTGTGGAACGTGCTAACACGCGTGCGCTCAATAAGCCGGCCAGATTCGCACACGCGATCAACAGCAGCATCAAGGTCGCGCAAAAGATCACGCCATACGTTTGCGTTTGATCGCCATTGAGAAAGCTTCTTAATGGCCGTAAATACGCTTGTTTGCCGCCATTGGCGTCCGGATATTGCGCGGCAAGGCGTGTGTTCAACTGCGTTAGCGCAGCACTGGCTTGGGCTTGGCTAACGCCATCGGCCAAGCGCGCATAGGCAATGGCCAACGCACCATAGCCTCGGCTGGCATTGGCGCTGCCTTTGGTATTGGGATCCCCGCTGAGGGCACGCGCAAGCCAGACATCGACGAAACGTTTACTGTCGCCCAAGGTGCGATCCGGCATGACGCCGACAATCTGAAACTGCCGTTCGTCAAGGGTAATGGTCTTTTGCAGCACGGCGTCGCTGTGTGCGTACTGGGCGCGCCACACACTTTCGCTAATCATTGCGGCTTTTAAGCCGTTGCTGCCGGCGGCAATCTCTTCTGCTGCGGTAAAATCACGCCCAATCAGCGGTGCGACGCCCAAAGTTGCCGCCAAGCCGCTGCTGACTTCAGCGGTATTAAGCACCCGCATTCCAGCGTCGGTTTGCATCGGCAATTGCGCACTTTGGATCAGTACCGCTTCGGCGAACACCGGCAGTTTGCGCCAATCGACAAAGTTCAAGTAGGACAGGCCGCGCGCATCAGGGGCGGCCGCAAGTTTCGAGGCGTCTGCGGCTTCAACTTCATTCATTGCCATGATGCGTGCTTCATCGGCAACGCCCAGCGGCTGAAAAAACGCGGCATTTAACACTGTAAAAAGCGCGGTATTGGCGGCAATGCCTAAGCCCAGCGTCAGCACCGCCAACAGCGAAAACGCCGGACTGCGCAATAAGCCACGCAGCGCCTGTTTGAACTCAGTTTGTACCGCCCAAAGTGCCTGCATCGCCCACGCCTATGATTTTTTTGCTGAAGAGTACATTGCATAAATCGCGCCAAAATCATGTGCTAATAAAATCAATGACTTACGGTGGGTCTTGGAATTTGGCGTGTCGATATTGGTGATGCACGAATGCTGCCCACGAATATCGTCAGAAATATTCCTGCAATGGAGCCAGCGCTCTAGTCTGTACGAGCGGTTGCTCCACGGCGCTTTTGTGACTTATTTTGGTATGTGCGCTAAAGCCCGTGGTTACAAGCTTATGCGATGGCCGTCACACTTTTTTGGGTTGGCACGGAACGTGAAAGTAGTGATCGTCGCCTAAACCGGGTGGCTCTACTTGCTTTCGCCGCAGGCCAAAGCATGCAAAACATCTAAATCAAATAAT
>JAYUUS010000035.1:0-6139 GCA_043754435.1 Rhodanobacteraceae bacterium | reverse complement strand
CGCGGCAAACGCAGCCGCATGGGAGCTTGCAAAACATTGCGGCATTGCCCTGTTGCTGATCTCGGTGTTATTAGCATTCGCGCTGGGCCCGCGTCAGGCGGCGTTAGTGCTGCTGAGTACGCCGTTCGCCTTGGTCGGCGGGTTGGCGGTGGCGTGGTTTACTGGCAAATTGCTCAGCATTGGCGCGCTGGTCGGTTTTGTAACGCTGTTTGGCATTGCCGCGCGCAACGCCATTTTATTACTTGCGCATTTTGATCACAGCAACGAGGCGGATGAACTGCTCTCGAAAGGCCAGCGCGTGCTGGCTGCCACGCACGCACGCTTCACGCCTATTTTCCTGACCGCACTGGTCACGGCATTAGCGCTAGTGCCCCTGGCGCTGGAAAGCGGCGAAGCGGGGCGCGAGGTGCAGGGGCCGATGGCGCAGGTTATTTTGGGCGGGCTAATGACTTCTACAGTGCTGAATTTGCTGATATTTCCTTGGATTTTGGCGTGTTTTGGGGTGGTGAAAGCTAAGGACGTGCGGATTAACTCTATTTCAAAAAAGACTCTGCCGGAATGACGACAGTATCGAGGTTTATTATTGGCTTCTCGAACTAGATTTGGAATTATGTCTATGCAGGTACAAATGGAGCTGATCATTGTTGCCAAAGTTGTAGTCGCGGCATTTTTGGGCTGCGTAGTCGGCTACGAGCGCGAGCGTGATAACAGAAGTGCGGGTATTCGAACTTTTGGCGCAGTGTGCGCGGGTGCTGCATTATTTACCGGGGTGGTTGCACACTATGCTGACAATAATTCGACCGCGCGGGTGGTCGCAAATATTATTACCGGAGTAGGATTTTTAGGCGCTGGTTTGATCATTAAAAATGATCAAACGCAAGAGGCGAACGGTTTAACGACCGCCGCAAATATCTGGGCAATTTCTGCCGTAGGTGTAGCCGTGGCATTTGGGTTTTATGTGATCGCTGTGGGGTCGACCTTGCTGTTGTATCTGATGCTGTCTATCAATAATTTTCCGACCTATAGAAAATGGCGCAAAAAGATCCAAACAAAAGACAGCAAGCCTAAACAGCAAACGGACACTGAAGTGAATCGGCTCGACGATTGAAGCATGATTTACGGCTGGATTTCTGAAAAATCCAGCCGCATGGGTTGCCCCTAACTCCGCGAGTACTGCGCACACTCCGCCCGCAGCAACTCCACAAACGCCGCTACTGCCATCACGCCTAAATCTTCACCCGTGCGTTTGCGCACGCTAATCGAATGCGCTTCAACTTCGCGCGCACCGGCAACCAGCATGTAAGGAATTTTGCTGAGCGTATGTTCGCGCACTTTATAGCCCACTTTTTCATTGCGCAAATCGCTAATCGCGCGGAAACCGCTGGCTTTGAGCTGCGCGGTCACGGCTTTGACATAGTCGGCCTGCGCATCGGTGATGCCCATTACTGCAACTTGTTCGGGCGCTAACCAAGCGGGCAGAGCACCGGCATAGTTTTCGATCAAAATGCCGATAAAGCGTTCAAGCGAACCTAAAATCGCACGGTGCAGCATGATCGGGGTTTTACGGCTGGAATCATCGGACACATATTCCGCACCCAAACGCGCCGGCATGGACGGATCCACTTGGATCGTGCCGCACTGCCACGGCCGGCCTAAACTATCTTTTAAGGTGAACTCGATTTTCGGGCCATAAAACGCGCCTTCACCGGGCTGTAGCACATACTCAATGCCCTGGCTTTCCAGCGCATGCGTTAGCGCCGCTTCGGAGCGATCCCAATCGGCATCGCTGCCGACGCGTTTTTCTGGACGGGTGGACAGCTTGTAGATAATTTCGGTGAAGCCAAAATCGGCATACACGCGGCGCAGCAAACCCACGAACTCCGCCACTTCCGACTGGATCTGGTCTTCGGTACAAAACACATGGCCATCGTCCTGAGTAAAGCCACGCACGCGCATGATGCCGTGCAGCGCACCACTGGCTTCATTGCGATGGCACGAACCAAACTCGCCAAAGCGTAGCGGTAAATCGCGATAGGAATGTAGGCCCGCGTTATAGATTTGGATATGGCCTGGGCAGTTCATCGGCTTGACCGCGTATTCGCGGTTTTCACTGGCGGTGGTGAACATATTTTGCGCGTAATTATCCCAGTGGCCGGATTTTTCCCACAGGCTGCGATCCAGAATTTGCGGCCCGCGCACTTCGGCATAACCATTGTCGACATAGACGCGGCGCATGTATTGCTCAATCACCTGCCATAGCGCCCAGCCTTTCGGGTGCCAAAACACCAAGCCCGGCGCTTCTTCTTGCATGTGAAATAGGCCGAGCTGCTTGCCGATTTTTCGATGGTCGCGCTTTTCGGCTTCTTCCAGCTGATGCAAATACGCTTCCAAGTCTTTTTTGTTCAGCCAAGCGGTGCCATAAATTCGCTGCAGCTGCTCGTTTTTCTGATCGCCACGCCAATACGCACCCGCCACTTTCATCAGCTTGAAAGCGCCTAATTTATTGGTATTCGGCACATGCGGGCCACGACATAGATCTTCAAAATCGCCCTGCCCATACAGCGATATTTGTTCGCCAGCGGGAATAATGTCGTCAATAATCAACGCCTTAAAGTTTTCGCCTTTGGCTTTAAACACCTCAATAGCGGCGTCACGATCCAGCACGCGCCGATGCAGCGGCAGCGCTTGCTTGACGATTTTCTGCATCTCCGCTTCAATGGCGATCAAATCGGCTTCAGCAAACGGCAGTTTGCGGCTAAAGTCATAATAGAAGCCGTTTTCCACGACCGGGCCAATCGTAACTTGGGTTTCCGGGTACAAACGCTGCACCGCTTGCGCGAGCAAGTGCGCAGTCGAATGGCGCACCACTTCCAGCGCATCGCCATGTTTTTCAGTCACGATTTCAAGCTTGACATCTTGATCCAACAAATAGCTCAGATCGACCAAGCGGCCGTCAACTTTCCCGGCGAGGGCTGCTTTTGCAAGCCCAGGGCCAATACTTAAAGCAAAATCCAAAATCGAAAGCGGCGCCTCAGGGCTGCGCTGCGAGCCATCGGGCAAGGTAATTACGGGCATAAATAAATCCTAGAGTTGTCTCGCGTTAGCGAAATGATGTGTCGTTTCAAATAGTTAGGCACAAAAAAAGGCCGCGCGGGCCTGTGTGCAATCGGCATAGCGGGGTTAAGTTCTAAGGATTTAAGTTTGTAGTTGCCATGTCGCACCTATATGCCCGTGATGAGGACGCCAGATCGTTGATCGAGCTAGACATCCTTTTTGGATAGTTGTCAAAGCTATCAAAGTAAACCGTTGAGTTCAATCTATTCGTCGGCAGGAATCGTGCAGCTAGGTTTTGGATAAAAATTAACGGACTTCACTGCGCCAAACGCTTCCTCGTCGCGTAAACTCGAGCGCATGGACACATCCAAACCCATCACACTGTCACTTAATGGCGCATTTAATGGCGAGCCAATCTCGCCGTCGAACATCAGTGCGCGTGTGTTGCTAAAGTTTGTAGAGGCAGCAGCGAAATTTGTTGCCGGTAAGCGCGGTGAATGGCGTGATCAGTCCATTGAAATTGCGGAAGGGTCGTTTGAAGTCGCGCAGGAGCCGCTGGACGGCGATGAAAGCATTTGGTCGGATTTCACCGCACTACAAAATGGCAACGATTCGGCAGTCACCGAATCACGCCGTGTCGCGCTAACTTTGCTTCGCGACATCGTACAGATTGTGCCCAGTGGACACATTTTGATTCGCCATCATACTAAGTTAATTCTTCAGATCGAAGCGCCACAAAGCAAAGTATCGCTGGATGACGATTGGTATCCAGTCGAACGCTGGATGTTTGGCCGCATTGAACATGCGGGTGGCACACAGCCAAAAATCTGGTTGCATTTGCAGGATAAATCTAAAGTTCGCATCGCTACTAGCGCGGATTTGCTGCAGCAAGAACAGGCAAATTTTTTATACCATGAGCGCTTGCTTCATATTCGCGCAGAAGAAAACTTCAATACCGGTGAGCTACGCGGGCATAGACTTGTTGCGTTTACGCCCTATAAGCCAGACGTTAACGCTGAAGCGATGGCGGCTTTTGTTGCCGAAGGAACCAAAGCTTGGGCGGGCGTTGTTGATGCCGATGCATGGCTTGCAGAACTAAGGGGTCATTAAGGCATGCCGGAGGGTTTATCGCACCAGGGAATTTTATTAGACACCTCGTTTTTGATTCGGCTAACCAACGAAAAAGATCCGTTGCACCTAATTGCGAAAGCATATTTTGACGCTGCCGTTAAGGAAAAAATCCCGATGCATTTATCCGCCTTAGTTCTAGCGGAGTTTGAGCTAAACCAAAATTTGCCTGTGGCGCTGCGCTTCGCGATGATTCCGGCAACATTTGACATGTTAGACGGCAAGCGCGCTGCACAATTTCAAAAGGCCATTGGCAAAAATGATCCCGGCGACGATCGGGGGAATCTAAAAGTGGATACGATGCTAATGGCACAAACCCAGCAAAGAAAGTTGGGCGCAATCTTAACTAACGACAAAAGCACGTTAGATAAGTACTTAGGACGCCTTCGAGAGGTAAAGCTCACGGAAGTTCAAGCGATCCTACTATCAGAAGGTTTCGAACCAGAGCGTTTAAAAAAACCGGCGCAGCGAAACTTACAAATGCCATTGGCGGGTGCCTGATTCATCGTATTTCCGCCAGCCCACATAGCACCACCAATTGCGATCTTCACTCACTCACGACCGTTAACAGCGTTAATCCGCCCATGCCCAAAATCTCAGAACGCGGCGGCTTAATCTTGGCGGCGCTGGCGGCAATTTTATTCAGCGCAAAAGCGATTTTGGCGAAATTGATGTATCGCTACGGCGTGGATGCCACGACCGTGATCACGCTGCGGCTGGCGTTTGCGGGGCCAGTGTTCGGCGTCATCGCACTGATACAACAGCGCCGCGCGCGTTTGAACGGGCAAAGTTTGAGCGGGCGGGATATTGGCTTGGTGGTTTTGCTCGGGTTTTTGGGCTACTACCTGTCTAGTTTTTTAGACTTTGCCGGTTTGCAATACATTCCGGCGGCGTTGGAGCGCCTGATTCTATTTTTGACGCCCACTTTGGTCGCGGTCATCAGCCTAATCGCGCTAAAAAAACCGATCAGCAAACGTCAAGTTCAAGCGCTGATTATTAGCTATTTGGGCATCGTGATTGTATTTTGGAGCAATGCCAAAGCAGGTTTAAGTGCCGCAGAAAACACTAACAGCCTAGTCCTAGGCAGCAGCCTGTGTTTCGCCGCCGCCTGTTCATATGCGCTGTATTTAGTCTTGTCAGGGGAACTTGTGCAGCGCTTAGGCAGCTTGCGTTTAGTGGCATACGCAATGTGTGTATCCACCTTGTTGACCGCCCTGCACTTTGCCCTGTTTGCCACGCAACCCTTGCTGCATTTGGCTTGGCCGGTTTACGCGCTGTCGGCGGCGAATGCGCTGTTTTGTACGATTATTCCGGTCTATCTAACGATGTTTTCGGTGCAAACCATCGGTGCCGCGCGCACTTCGCAACTGTCGATGCTGGGGCCGATCTCGCTGCTATTTTTTGGCTACTTTATTTTGCACGAACACCTGTCGTTGCTGCAGCTTATTGGCACGGGCATTGTGCTAATAGGTGTTTGGCGGGTAATGGCCCCCGCACCGGCGATTGATTAAGACGCGCTATCAGACTGTTGATTTTCTACCCAAAACATATAGTTAGTTACTTAATTATAGTCTACAATAGCTCATTGCTTTAGCGGTGTGACTATAATGCGCGGACGTGACTTTACCCAAACAGCCTTGTTCTCAACCAAGCCGCTGAATTGCCGGATACCGCACCGTCATCCGCTGCGCAAATTGCGGGTCATCGTGGATCAGTGCTTGCGCAAGATGGATGCGGATTTTGAGGCGATGTACGACCGCCACGCCGGTCGGGAATCGATTCCACCGGAGCAGCTCTTACGGGCCTTGTTGATCCAAATGCTGTTCACCGTGCGCAGTGAGCGTCAGTTGATGGAGCAGCTGGACTACAACCTGTTGTTTCGCTGGTTTGTGGGCCTGGAAATGGATCAAGAAGTCTGGCATCACAGCACATTTTCAGCGAATCGAGATCGATTCTT
>JAYUUS010000034.1:0-6158 GCA_043754435.1 Rhodanobacteraceae bacterium | reverse complement strand
ATCAGCTCGCTGTGTATTTGTGCCTGTGCTGCATCCGTTAATACGCGCGGCAGAACCTCTGCGTAGATCTCGTTAGCAGGTGCCAAACCAGCCTCTGTCCGGCGAATTAAACCTAAATCCAGTAGATATTGTTGGTCCGCATCTAGTGGCGATAAAATTTGCCCCTCCAGCATCGGCGCAATAATGGCGCGTACGCGTGGTTCCTTGAGCTTGTCCATCAGCTGGTCCAAGTGCGAATCGTTGCGTAAAATCAGCGCTTCGCGGGCTGCGCGCATACGCGCCAAATCAATCACCACTGCGCGATCCACATTTGCGGCGGTTTTCCACACCGCCTGTTCGGCTAGGGCATTGGCTAACCACGGTTGCCCGCGCGTCGATTGCCAAGCCAATTCCAATGCCTCTGGTGTGAACATCTGTCCGGTTGCAGCGCTATGCTGGGCATAGAGCGCACATAATTCTTCCCGGCTAAAATCCCCCAAACGCAAAGATTCCGCTTTGATATTAAACGCACTGCCGCCGGTAATGACTTCGCCGTCGCTCATCGTCATGCGGTAGTCGCGCACGTCGCGCACGCCGCACAGAATGATGGAAATTGGAAATTCTTTGGGCCGGTCCGCATAGCCTGTACGCAGTTGCCTGAGCAAGGATATAAGCGTGTCGCCTACTAACGCATCGACTTCATCCAGTAACAGCAAAACCGGCCGGTCGCTCGATTGCGCCAGCAGGCGCAGCGCACTGCCAAAGGCGGCGTTCGCACCCCGATCAAGCAGCTTTTGGCGGTTAAGCTCCAGCGCATCAATGCCGAGTGTGCTTTGCACCTGTTGCGCCAGCACCGACAAAATTGCCTGCGATGCGGAAGCAATATCGTTGCGCGCGGCCTGCGCGGCTTCAATATTTGCATACACCGCACGCACCTGATTGCCAGCGTTAAAGTAATCGCGTAGCGCCAATAAGCACGTCGTTTTGCCGGTTTGCCGAGGCGCGTGCAAAACAAAATAACGCTGCTGGGCAACCAAACTTTCGATTTCTGCAAGTTTGATACGCGCTAAAGGGTCAATGCTGTAGTGCAGCGTGGCAATCTGCGGGCCGGCCGTATTGAAGTGTTTGACTAACAAGGGCTCAAGCATGATGCTTTCCTAAAAAGCGACCGGAGTTGACTATCGGCGCTTTTGCGGCGCTGATTTGCCCGCCGGTTTGGCACTGCGCTGAATACCACCGCGTGGCCCGCGCGTAGTTTCTGCGCGCGTCCCGCGTTCGACGCGTGCCGCTTGTGGCCGCGCACTTGTCGTGGTTCGGGCGCTTGATTTGGCACTCGGTCTAGCCTTTACCTTGCCCTCGACAGCGCGCGCTGGGCCGGGCCGTGCGCTCGTCGGGCGTGTGCTTGCGGGTTTGGCAAAGGTGCGCGCAGGCGGGGCGTCGGTCCAAACACGCTTGACGCGTGCCGGTTTGACATCATTCGAGGCACCCGGCGCGCGTTCGCTGCTGCGTGCAGGGCGGGCTTCCGTCCAGGTTTGCGCCGGTTTGCTCAAACGCGCTTCGCCCCAGGCATTGCGTACCCGCGCGACTGGCGCATCGCTGCGGGTTTTGGCACCCCCTTCTACTGGTGCTCGTTTATTTTCCCAAACGCGTCCAGAGCCTACCCGCGCTTCGCCCGTTCGCGGTACGCGTGGTTTACTGGACGGCGCACTGCCGCGCGCAATCGTTCTTGACGCGGTTTTGGCAGCTGCTCTGGTCACAGGCCCATCGCCACGGGCTTTACGCGGTGCCGTCTGTACCCCTGGGCGCGGCCCGCGCGTGAAGACTTGTTTAGGCTCCACGCGTTTGGGGGCAGCGGCACCGGCGCGCAACTGCACCAATTCGGCGTCTGTCAGGTTGCGCCAACGGCCCAATTTAATATGCCCCAATTCCACATTCATGATCCGCACGCGGGTCAATTTGAGCACTTGGTAGTTAAAAGCCTCCGCCATTTTGCGAATTTGCCGGTTCATACCTTCCGTGAGCACGATGCCAAAGGTCATCGCCGACACTTTGTAAGTTCGGCAGGGTTTGGTGGTGCGGCGCAAAATGCGCACGCCCGTTGCCATACCGCTTAAAAACGCCGCGCTAATCTTGTGATCGACGGTGACCAAGTATTCTTTTTCGTGATTGTGCTCGGCGCGCAAAATTTTATTGACGATATCGCCGTCGTTGGTCAATAAAATCAGCCCGTCAGAATCTTTGTCTAGCCGACCAATCGGAAAAATGCGCTCGTGGTGGCCGACAAAATCAATGATGTTGCCATCCACGCGTGTGTCGGTGGTGCATTCGATATCAATAGGCTTATTCAGCGCGATATAGACGCGTTTGGGAATTTTGAAGGTGGCGATCAATTCGCCGTCAACACGCACTTCATCCTTGTCATCGACGTAAGCCCCGACATCCACGATTTCCTCGTTAACGGTCACGCGGCCCGACTCGATCCACAAATCCGCATCGCGGCGGCTACAAATGCCGCGCTCCGCCAGAAATTTATTGAGCCTTAAACGTTGGGTATAAAGCGCATTTTTGCCCGCATCATCTTGCCCGGTTATTTGTTTTGCCTTGGCAAAAAAATCAAGCCCATCGTGTTCATCGTCGTCGAAATCACTCATTGTCGCCGCTTCCCTGCTGATATTTCTTAACATTATCAAGGTGTGCGGCTTAACGTATGCGTGTGAAAAATTAAAGCTTGAGGTTAGCGCGGCGAAAACAACACTTTGCACGCACAGGGCTTCGCGCCATACTTAAGCTTCGCCGCTGGAAAATGCGGACAACTAAGCTATTTTGGAATCGAAGCAAGCGCATGAGTTCATATATTGAAGTCCCAGCCGGGCAGTTTATTTTTCGCGAAGGCGATCCAGGCAACGAAATGTTTATTATCGAGGCCGGTGCGATTGAGATTTTGCGCGCGGTGCGTGGTGCGACCCCGCTTGCAGTGCTAGAACCCGGTGATTTTTTTGGCGAAATGGCGGTATTGGAAGACCAGCCACGGTTTGCCTCAGCCCGGGCCAAAGAAGCCTGTCGGCTATTGCGCGTGGATCGTTCCGCGTTCGCGCAATTGGTGCAGGATAATTTTGAGATCGCGGTGCGCATTATGCGCAAGCTCGCGTTACGTTTGCGTCGCACCGAGCAAAGCCTGCAGTCGGTCAGTACAGAATTGAGCGATATTAAGCGGCGTTTGAGCGCGCAAGCGAATGATGCGCAAACCTTCAAAGCTAAGTTGCCAGAAATTCCAGTAGTACAAGAGCTGCTGCTAAAGCTGGTGCACGCGAGTGGCGCTGAATTTGCGATCTCCAGTAACTTAAAAGAATCCTTGGTCGGGCGCCCAGATCCTGTAACCGGCGTGGTGCCGGAAATCAATCTTGGCATGCTGGATGAAAAGCGCACGCTGAGCCGACGCCATGCAAAAATTCTGGTCGAGGGCCGGTTAGCATTCGTGCGCGAAGAAGTTGGCACCTCTAACGGCACTTTTCTCAATGAACAAAAATTGCGTACTGGTGTGCCGATCCAAATCAACGCGCAAGACGTACTCCGCTTTGGCGCCATTGAATTGACGGTCACCGCCGCCTAATCCCTAACTTTGGCCTGAAAACTTCAGGCCCGAAAAACTTATGGGTTCGTAACTGCCGTTGCGCACCCGCAGAAAAATTCAGCTTTTGAAGGAAACAAACGCTATGAACACTACGCCCATCATTGACTTTAACGATTTAGACCTTTCCGTGCTGGATGAACTGACGGAGCTGCAGACGCGCAGGACGCAAATTGTCGGCCGTCTGACGCAAATGGATGAACGTCGCGGCGATGTGGCACCGGCGGTATATCTGCGTGTGCGCGCCGATTATGAACAACAGCGCAAGCGGCTTGAAATTGAAGAGCAGCCCCTGAAGCAAAATGCCCGAAGCATTTACGCGCGGGTGCGTGATCGAATTGATGCCCTGGAGCGCGAAGAAGGGGATGCACGCTTGAATTTGCAAGAGCTTGAGTTTCGCCATTCCTTAGGCGAGTTCGATAAGCCGCAATTTAATGTGCGTAAATCCGATATTGACGCTGGAATCAATGCGCGCGCCGCCGATTTTGGCCGTGCTAAGCAAATTCGCGAACGCTTTTTAGCTATTTTGGGTAGTGAAGCAGAATTGTCCGAGCCACAGCCCATGGAGGATGCAGTCTCGGCGACGGTTTTGGTTTCACCCGTCTCAATCCAGGCGCTGCAACAAGCAAAACCGCCCACTTCCATGCATTCAACGATTCAACAAGCACCGGTATCACCGCAATTTCCTGGTATGCAGTTTCCCGGCATGCCACCCACGCCCGAAGCTGCTCCCAGCATGCCGCCGGGCATGCCACCAATTCCGAATGCGCAAGCGCCTAAACCATTTGCTGAGCAAAAAACTGAGCCTGCTAAAATGGAACCGCCGAAAATGGAACCCAGGCGGCCCGCAAACCCAGACGCCACCGTCGTGTTTAGACCAGGTCGATTAACCCCGATGAATCCTGAAGCCGGTATTGCACCGACGATGTTAAGCCTTAAACCTATTCATGTCGGCAGTGATTCGGCCTGCGACGTGCGTATCAGCGCGCCGGGCGTACAGCCAAGACATGTAGAAATTTGCTTGACCCGCGCCGGTTTCATTTTAAAAGACGTGGGCGGCGGCGGTTTAGTGCTGATTGATGGTCAAACCATCACCGAACAGCTGCTGCGCGACGGTGATGCCATACAAATTGGGCCAGCACGCTTTAGCTTCAAGCTGGCATAGTGCCTGAAGGTTTCAGCACACTTGCCTGTTTAAGTGACTGCAATTTAAGCTACCATCGCTGCAATATTTTTGGTGCCTCATACCTATGTCTTTAGAAATTCAAACCAGTGATCTTGGCAATTTCAAGCTGATGCGGCTCATTGGGCGCTTGGACACGGAAACTTCGGCCGATTTCGAGCTAGCTGCCTATGACGCAAATGAAGCGGGCGCTAAGCATTTTGTTGTCGATTTATCAGAAATTACCTATGTTTCCTCAGCTGGCCTGCGCGTTTTATTGGCGCTGGCAAAAAAGCTTGACGGCAATGGCGAATTGAAATTAGCCAGTATTAAAGGCGTGGTTCGCGAGGTGTTTGAAAAATCAGGATTCGCCAAGCTGTTTGCGATCTATCCAGATGTACAATCTGCCGCCGGTGGCGCGCCAGGGGCGGCGGTGCCACCGCCACGTTCAGTGTCTAGTGACGCCGCTAAACTCCTGGGTGCTGGCAGCTCATCATCAGCGCCAGCGCGTCCTACTGCACAGGCTAAAGCTGCTGAAGGCAATTGGTTTAGCAAGCTGTTAGCCATGATTGGTCTGGGTAAAAAATAAAAACGACCGAGCTAGTTCATGGTTGAAAAGCCCTCTAAAACAGCCACTCAAGTCTCAGCCCGCACGCTGCAGGCAGTCAGCTCTGCTGAAATTGATTTGGCCTATGGTTTGGAGCCGGTTTACGAAGCCGGTAGCGACCGGCGCCTAGTTGCGTTATCCACGTTTACCAAATTCCGCTGCCCGCATTGTTTTGAGCGCAATGAAATATCAGTCGAGACGATTTATGGCAGTCAGCGCTACATTCAAGATTGCCAAGTTTGCTGTCAAGCTATGGAGCTGATCGTTGAGGTGGCAAACGGCGAGTTGGTCAAAGTTACCGCTGAGCGTGGCGACGGCTAGCTTTTCGCAAGCCGCAGAATAATTTTAAAAAGTCGCCTGCCTCAGCTTTAAAGGTTTCAGGCTTATTTGCTGGCGGCATGAGTTTTAGTGCCAACTTGGGTCCACCGACTTCAATGAGCTCCATGCGAATGTCGTCGCGACCAAAGAGTTTAATATAGGCCCCCATAAGTCTTTTCCGGCAGTGTCCTCCGCCACGCCTGCCACAGTTAGCGCGGCACTCCAGCGATGGCCGCGCTGTACATAGATATTCCTATTGCAAGATTCCGCTCATGTAGCGCAAGAAAAGTCAGTGTATTTGGCTGCGGTGAACTACTTTCGAGCAATGGATAGCCGTGACTGAAGTTGGATAATTACAATTAACGACCCTTGCATTTTCTCTTTACTTTTTAATTTCCTTTACATAATAATGCTACCACTTAATTCTAAGTAAAGAGGCTCTCAATGCAAACTGTTGAAGCAGT
>JAYUUS010000033.1:0-18673 GCA_043754435.1 Rhodanobacteraceae bacterium | reverse complement strand
GGGCATATTTCGGCTGCGATTCGTGGTGGTTTGTTGAGGTAACTATATGATATTATTGGATAATTGTCACGGGTTTTCTTAAGTTAATGGCATTGCTCTAAACCTGGATCTACAAGGGCTTGTTTCACGGAAAAAAATATTGATAGAACATGTGCTTTTGGAGCGAAAAGATATTCAGGAGACCGATTTTAACCTTGAAGGGCTATTCGTTCGTTTGGACCGTGCCATTGATTCCATTGGCGCCAAACGAGTTGTTTTAGATTCTATCGAATCTATTTTTGCCGGCATCACAGACGTCGGCATCCTTCGCTTAGAGATAAAAAGACTTTTTAGGTGGCTAAAAGAAAAACAAGTAACCACCATCGTTACTGGCGAGCCGGTAAAGGAAACCTACACCCGGCATGGTCTGGAGCAGTACATCTCGGATTGCATTATTTTACTGGATAACAGGGTTAAGGAACAAATTGCCATCCGCAGAATTCGCGTAGTTAAATATCGCGGCTCAAAACACGGAACGAACGAATACCCTTTCGTAATTGATAAAGAAGGCCTTTCAGTCATTCCCATCACTTCTGCTGGCCTTGATCAACCAGGTACACCGCAAAAAGTTTCAACAGGAATTCCGTCCTTAGATAAAATGTTTAGGGGCGGTAAACCGGGTTATACCCGGGGCAGCACGGTACTTGCTTCAGGTACTGCAGGCACCGGAAAAACAAGCTTAGCGGCTGCATTCGCCGTAGCAAGCTGTAAACGTGGAGAGCGCTGCCTTTTCTTGTCGTATGAAGAATCAGCGGGACAACTTATCCAAAATATGAGTTCTATAGGAATTCATTTTGAACCAATGATAAAAAAAGGACTTTTAAAGATCGTGTCTACGAGACCTTCTTTTTTTGGTCTAGAAATGCATTTACTCGATTTGTATAAACTCATTGCAGAATTTAAACCGAAGGCAGTTGTGATCGATCCCTTGACTAGTCTCATTGGCGAGGGTGACCAGCGTGAAATCCGCTCGATGATTACGCGAATGATTGATCTTTTAAAATCCAACGGCATCACCAGCTTTTTTACAAGTCTTGTTTCTTCTGCCGCGCAAAATGATACGAGTGGAGAAATCGGAGTATCCTCTTTGATTGACACCTGGATAGTAGTCAGAGAATTAGAAGAAGATTTAACCAAGAAGCGCATTCGTGGACTTTTCATTGTGAAGTCTCGTGGCACCGGCCATGATAGTGATGTACATAAACTGATTTTAAGTGATGATGGAATTGAATTGACGCCGATGGTTAGTGAATCTACACTGATTGCCAATAAGGAAAAGAAGGTGGGTAAAAATGTTTCTGAGGGTCAGAAATTAGCTAAACTAGATAAAGGTGAATAATGAAGAACTTGGGAAGCGACCTACCGTAGCTACGGAAGCATTGCACCCTAAATTAATTGTAGGCATTGGTGGCTCAGCCGGTGCACTTAGCGCTTACAAGGCACTTTTGGACGCGCTGCTATGTAATACCGGCATGGCGTTTGTTATTATTTCCCACATGAATCCCACCGCCCATAGTCAATTAGCTGAAATTTTGTCACGTCATACGAAAATGACCGTATTGGTGGCTTCCATGGGGATGCCGGTTCTAGCAAATCACGTCTACGTAATTCCCCCAGACTCGGATTTGCTCATTGAAAATTACACATTTGAAGTCATCTCGCCACGATCCGCTAGGAACAAGCAGATTGACTTATTTTTTTGTTCTTTGGCGGAAGCAATGGGCTCTCGCGCCATCGGCATTGTTCTTTCCGGGTATGATGGCGATGGCACGGAGGGCTGCAAGCACATTAAGGCGCATGGAGGAAAAACCTTTGCTCAGGACCTGTCTGCCGAAGTTGACTTCATGCCGATCAGTGCTCAGGCTTCAGGTTCTGTTGACTTCGTTCTGCCTCTTGACAAAATTGCCGAAAAACTAAAACGTTTGGCGGCGCGTTTTTAGCCCATAAGAAAGCGCCAGACACGCATTTTTAACCAGTTTTTACTCAAAACCTAGCGGCAGCGCAAAACCAATGCCAAACAGCGTTCGCTGCTTGAGTTCCTTGGCTTTTTCGACCAACTCCTCGAGCGTGCCCACAACATCAGCCAATACACATCGGTTAGGCGAATGCGGTAGCTGGCAATTAGCTCTGGATTTTCAAGAATAGCGCACACAGCGGTTGATCAGGTGGAAAAACTGCGCCTGGTGGGATCTACAAGTTGACGGTGTGCTTGGGTCATGTGCGCAATGTGGCGATGCGGGCCATTGCTCGCTAGCTTGCCACGCCAATCAGGCAAACGCGCGTCCACCGACCCAAAGTGCGGCAGGCAGATCGCCCAACCAATAGACCAACTCGGCCGGATGCACCACTGGCCAGAGCGCAAAATCGGCGCGCAGCCCCGCTTTTAACTGCCCGCGATCGGTTAAACCCAGCGCCGCAGCGGCATGTTGGGTGCTTGCACACAGCGCTTCTTCAATGCTCAACCCAAACAGTGTGCAGGCTTGGTGCATCGCCAAGCGCAAGCTAAATTGCGGGCTGGTTCCCGGATTGCAATCGCTTGCCACCGCCATCGCCACGCCAGCGGCACGCAAGCCTGCAATCGGTGGCAGCTGGGTTTCCCTTAGGCAATAAAAAGCTGCCGGCAATAACACTGCCGTGGTACCGGCCGCGCGCATTGCCGCGATGCCCGCAGCATCTAGATACTCCAGATGGTCCGCTGATAGCGCGGCAAATTCCGCCGCCAGGGCACCGCCACCTAAATTACTCAGCTGATCCGCATGCAGCTTCACCGGCACGCCCAAATTACGCGCCGAGTTAAATAGCTGCCTAACTTCAGCCGGGCTAAAGGCAATGCCTTCACAAAAGGCATCCACTGCATCGACCAGACCTTCTTGCACCAGTGCGGGGAGCCATTCATTGCAGACATCAGCGATCCACGCGGCGCGGGCGGTGGCATTGTCCTTTGCCTCAGGCGGCAGCGCATGCAGCGCTAAATACGTGCGTTTAACCTGCAAACCGGTTTGTTCGCCCAGTTTAGTCGCGGCCTGCAGCATGGTGCGCTCGGCCGCCAAGCTCAAACCATAGCCGCTTTTGATCTCGATTGTCGCAACACCTTCACGCGCCAAAGCGCGCGCGCGCGGCAGCGCACTGGCAACCAGTTGTTCCACGCTTGCCGCCGCCGTTTGGCGCACGCTGCTCATAATGCCGCCACCTGCCTGCGCAATCTCCTGATAGCTCACACCGCGCAAACGCACCGCAAATTCATCTGCACGGTTGCCCGCAAACACCAAATGCGTGTGGCAATCAATTAAAGCCGGGGTCAGCAGCCGCGCGCCGCCGTCAATTGCATCCGGCACGCGCAAAGCCTCGGGCAAATCGGACTGCGGGCCAAAATAAGTGATTACGCCGTCACGCCAGGCAAGTGCGGCGTCTTCCAGCACTGCTAGACCACGATTGGCGGGGTCGCAGGCGCGAATATTGAGTAATAGTTGATTTTTCATGCGCTTAATGGTGGTCTGTGCGCGGCAAGTGGTCAATACTTGGCCGCTCGCCACATTGCTCTAACCCGGCGCTTGCGTCATGCTCATTGTTGCTCCCTAATGAGTTACGGCTATGCTTGTCTATCGAATTAACGTCCTCCTATTTGCTACCGCGTTTAACCTCGCTGCGTTGAGTTACGGCGCGGGTGCCGCAGATCGACTAACCGACGCGCACTTCGCTACGCGTTCGGAAGTTTTTGCACCGCATGCGATGGCCGCAACCAGCCAACCACTGGCCACGCAAATCGCACTGGATGTCATGAAAGCCGGTGGCACTGCGGTGGACGCGGCGATTGCGGCGAACGCAGCACTCGGCTTGATGGAGCCCACCGGTTCTGGGGTTGGTGGCGACTTATTTGCGATTATTTGGGACGCGAAAACAAAAAAGCTCTATGGCTATAACGGCTCGGGCCGGTCCCCAGCTAGCCTGATCTTGGCTGAATTTAAGCGCCAAAAGCTGGATGAAGTGCCGAGCTATGGGCCGCTGCCAGTGACCGTTCCCGGTGCGGTGGATGGCTGGTTTGCCCTGCATGCGCGCTTTGGCAAACTGCCGATGGCACAGATTCTTGCGCCCAGCATTCGCTATGCGCGTGAAGGCTTTCCGGTCAGCGATGTGATTAGCTACTACTGGCGCTTATCCGTACCGCGCTTGAAGGCGTATCCGGGCTTTCTGGAGCAATTTACCAAAGACGGCGAAGGCCCGCGCAAAGGTCAGCTGTGGACGAATCCGAACTTGGCCGACACTTACAGCGCGATTAGCAGCGGTGGCCGCGATGCCTTTTACAAAGGTGAAATCGCGCAGTTGATTGGGAAATATATGGCGGCGCAAGGCGGCTTTTTAAGCGCCGATGATTTGGCGCGCCATCACGGTGAGTGGGTCGAACCCATTAGCAGTAACTATCGTGGCTACGATGTTTGGGAGCTGCCACCGAACGGTCAAGGTTTGGCGGCGCTGCAAATTTTAGAAATCATGGAGCGCTTTGATGTGCGCAAAATGGGCTTTGGCAGTGCGGAATATATCCACACATTTGTCGAGGCCAAAAAGCTGGCTTTTAGTGATCGCGCGAAGTTTTATGCTGACCCTGATTTTGCAAAAACGCCCATTTTAACGCTGCTGAGCGATGCCTACACCACGACGCGTGCGGCGCTGATCGACCCTGAGCATGCGGCGCTCTCCGTGGCGCCCGGCAATATCGAGCCGCGTATGCTCAACGAAGGCGACACGATTTATCTGACTACAGCAGATGCGCACGGCAATCAAGTCAGCCTGATTCAATCAAACTATCGCGGCATGGGCTCAGGCATGGCACCGTATGTGAACGGTCGTGGTTTAGGCTTTATTTTGCAAGACCGGGGTGAACAGTTTGTGCTCAAAGCCGGGCATGCCAATAGCTTTGCCCCGAATAAGCGCCCGTTTCACACCATTATTCCCGCGTTTATTACCAAAGACGGCGCACCGTGGGTCAGTTTTGGCGTCATGGGCGGTGCGATGCAGCCGCAAGGGCACGCACAAATCGTGATGAACCTAATCGATTTTGACATGAACCTGCAGGAAGCCGGGGATGCGCCACGCATCCAACACGATGGCTCTACCGAACCCGCTGGGCAAAATACCGCAATGACTGATGGCGGGGTTTTAAACCTGGAATCAGAATTTCCGTATTCTGTCATTCGCGCCCTGATGCGCAAAGGCCACCGAATTCAGTTTGCAGACGGGCCGTACGGTGGCTATCAAGCAATTATGCGCGACGCGAAAACCGGCGTTTACACCGGTGCGAGTGAGTCGCGTAAAGATGGGCAGGCGGCTGGGTATTAATTGTGCTTAGTAAAGCGACTGCGCCGCGCTAATTACTCCCCTGTGGCGGAAAGTCCGTACGCTGCAAGGCGCGCATATCATGCTCGGTTTGCCCCTCTTGCCTGTCACTGTCCGCGTGTGATTTACACTGAGTCGTGTCAAGCGCGCTCCAATTTTCCAGTGCATTTAAGCGCTTGAGCGGGGTTTTCGGCATCAATAAGGAATTGTCGGCGCTTTGGCCCTGGCGCAAATTTTTTGCCTTGCGACTTGAACCGCGCTTAAGTGAGAAGACGAAACGTCAAGTTCTCGCAAAAATCCCTGATTTCAGTTACTTTAAGGGTTGTGAGCTATTGAGCAACACCCGTGAAAGTTCCCTTCAATGACCTAAAGCGGGTCGCTACGTTCGAGGCAGCACTATTGCAGGCAGCAGCGACACGTGTGATCAACAGCGGCTGGTTCGTTATGGGCCCGGAAGTACAGCATTTTGAAGCTGAGTTTGCGCATGCAACGGGTGGTTCGCACAGCTGCGTGAGCGTTGCGAATGGTTCGGACGCTTTGGGCATCGGACTGCAGGCACTGGGCGTTGGGCCGGGTGATTTGGTGGCAACCGCCGCAAATGCTGCGATGTATTCCACACTGGCAATTTTGAGTCTTGGTGCAATCCCGGTGTTTGTCGACAGCAACAGCGAGCACACGCTTTCGCTGGAACATTTTCGCATGGTCAGCGCTGCGGGAACGCTGAAAGCGGTTGTGGTGACGCATCTTTATGGGCGGCTTGCCGATATTGAGCCGATTGTAGAGTTGGCCAGAACGCATGACATCGCGGTGCTCGAAGACTGCGCCCAGGCTCACTTTGCAAAACTTGGCCAGCGTATGGCAGGAACGTTTGGCGACGTTGGTACATTTAGTTTCTACCCGACGAAAAATCTGGGCGCGCTTGGCGATGCCGGTGCCCTGCTGTGCGCGAATTCAGATTTGGATCAACGCGCACGCGCGCTGCGTCAATATGGCTGGAAAACTAAGTACAGCGTGGAAACCGCGGGCGGGCGCAACTCGCGTTTAGATGAAATGCAGGCCGCGTTCTTGCGCGTGCGGTTGCCCAGGCTTGGCGCGAGCACGCAACGCCGTATGGAGATTGCGCAACGCTATTCGCTAGGGATTCGCCACCCATGGGTGCGCACACCCAAACCGGCGGGCGATGAGTTTGTCGCGCATCTTTATGTTGTGGCGTGCCCTAAACGTTACGCGCTGAAGGCCTATTTAGCGGAATGCGGTATTGGCAGCGAGGTGCATTATCCCAGCCCCGATCATCGCCAGCCAATTATCGCAAAGCGCTATGCGGACGTTTTTTTGCCAAACACCGAGCGGGCGGCGGCAGAAGTACTTTCATTGCCTTGTTTTCCGGAACTTATGGATGCTGAAGTGGACTACGTGATTCACAGTATTAATGCGTGGCCGCATGAATCTTGAGCACACCTGCTGTAGCCTAGTCATTCCAGTCTATAAAAACTTCGGCTCTTTGCCGACGCTATTGAGTGCGCTGCAAGGCATTTCGGCGGAGTTGCTGCAGCGAATTCCCGGCGCTACGCTGGAAGTCGTGTTTGTAGTTGACGCCAGTCCTGATGCCTCGCTTGACTGGCTGACAGCGCAATTGCCCGGCTGCGGGTTTAAAACGCAGCTATTGGTGCACTCGCGAAATTTTGGCTCGTTCGCCGCCATTCGATCGGGGCTTGCGGCCGCAACTGGCGATCTTTTTGCAGTCATGGCGGCAGATTTACAAGAGCCGCCAGAGCTGGTGATACAGTTTTTTTGCGCCTTGCATTCTGAACCGCTGGACGTGGTGATTGGCACGCGCGACAGTAGGGAAGACCCCTATTTTTCAAAGCTTGCCTCGCGGCTGTTTTGGGCAACTTATCGGCGCTTTGTGCAGCCTGAAATGCCCAGCGGCGGCATCGATATGTTTGGCTGCAACAGCGCGTTTAAAGCGCGCTTGCTAGAGTTGCAAGAGCGCAATAGTTCGCTGGTAGGTTTGCTCATGTGGCTAGGCTTTCGGCGCAAAGTGATTGGCTACCACCGCCGCGCGCGCGAGCACGGAAAAAGCGCTTGGACATTAGGTAAAAAGCTGAACTATCTGCTTGACAGCGTATTCGCTTTCTCGGATTTACCGCTGAAGTTGCTCATGGGTGTGGGCGCCGCGGCGATGCTAGTCGCGGCGGTTTTGGGCGTGCTAGCGCTCGTTGGACGCCTGAGTGGGCACATTCAAGTGCCTGGTTACACCATGCTGATCATTGCGATTTCGTTTTTTGGGGCACTCAATACCTTTGCGTTAGGAGTTGTCGGAAGCTATGTTTGGCGCGCGTTTGAGAACACTAAAAATCGCCCAATGGCGATTGTCTGCCAACATTTAAGTTTCAACGGATTACCGACCGAATGAGCAATACGCCCGCCACACCGAACGAGTCCACACAGCCCCCGCGTGCATACTTTGTACACGCTTTGGGCGTGTGCGAATCCAATAACGTCGGTGCTGGAACCCGTGTTTGGGCGTTTGCACACGTGCTAGAGGGTGCTGTCATCGGGCGCGACTGCAACATTTGCGATCATGTGTTTATTGAAAACGACGTGTTGATCGGTGACCGGGTGACGCTTAAGTGCGGCGTGCAAATTTGGGATGGTATTACTTTGGAGGACGAGGTTTTTATTGGCCCCAACGTCACCTTCACCAACGATCCGTTTCCACGTAGTAAAGCGTATCCCAGCCATTTTAGCCGTACTCGTGTCGAGCAAGGCGCCTCGATTGGCGGCAATGCTACGATTTTGCCGGGCCTGACTATCGGGCGTGGCGCAATGGTCGGTGCGGGCTCGGTTGTGACTCGTTCGGTGCCACCGAATGCGATTGTGCTGGGCAATCCCGCGCGAATCTCTGGCTATGTCGGCGAGCCACACGCTGCCGCTACAGTAACTGCGCCAGATGCCGCACATTCAGTTCATGCGCTTGGTGTAGGCGGTGCGGTGCTGTATCGCCAAGCCTTGATTCACGATATTCGCGGTGATTTGAGCGTGGGTGAATTCGAGCGCACCGTGCCGTTTACGCCAAAACGCTATTTTCTGGTGTTTGATGTACCGAGCAAAGATGTGCGCGGTGAACACGCACATATTGCCTGCGCGCAATTTTTAATTTGCGTGAAAGGCTCGGTACAGTGCGTTGTGGATGATGGCAAAACCCGTACAGAAGTGCTTTTGGACGCGCCGAATCTAGGGCTTTATATGCCGCCTAAGCTTTGGGGCAGCCAATATCGCTATTCTAATGACGCCGTCCTGCTCGTTTTTGCGTCACATTATTATGACGGTTCCGACTATATTCGTGATTACGCTGAATTCATCCGGTTCGCGCGTGATTTCTGAGCGTTTTTTTCGATTTTTAGTGGTAGGTGGCATTAATACTGCCATTACCTATGTAATTTACCTTTGGCTGCTGACGCTGGTGGATTATCGCATTGCCTACAGCGCGAGCTTCATATTTGGCATCCTTTTAGCGCTGATCATGCAGGCTCGTTTTGTTTTTAAAACAAAAATTACGTTAAAAACAGTTTTGGTTTATCCTTTGATATATGGGGTGCAATATATTGTTGGCTTAGCGATTGTGACTTACTCGGTGCAGTATTTACTTATCCCAAAACAATTTGCTTTGGGCATCTCGGTTATTCTTTGCGTGCCATTGATGTTCTTTCTAACGCGCGCTGCCCTGAAAACAGACGCGTAAAATTCGGTGACTTTCCCTATGGCATTAATACGTACCGCCGAGCGAGCAACAATAGCGCTGTTACTTTTCATCGCTTTAATTTTTGCCTTGCAAACATACTCATTGCTTTATAACAGCGGTTTCGAGATGCCGTTGCATGATCAATATTTCACCTTCCAACATTATATTGAAAGTAGCTTCCCGACCAACGTCCTGACCCCCGAAAACGGCCATCGACCGATATTTCCGGCCATGGTGCGGGTGGCAGACATTGAATACTTTCACAGCAGCCAAGTGCTGTCGCGTGTCATCGGAACCTTGCTGACAACTTTGGTTTGGCTGATGCTCCTGCTTTTGTGTGTGCGCCAGCCTGCAGCGAGTGGCAATGCTTTGCATCACGCCGATGCACATCTGTCGCAAACACTGCACAGCCAGCCACTGCGGGCCGCAGTGATTGCGCTATTGGTAACGCTTGCCCTGCTTTGGCTGGGCAACGTGCGGATGCTGGCGCATGCGAATGAGCAGCTGCACGTCTACGGTGTATTGCTGGGTTTGACGCTGGCAATTGGCACGCAGTATCGAATGCGTGATCAGGTCAATGTTGTTGGATTTTGTTGCATGTTGGCGGCCGCCTTTTTCGCGACCTTTTGTTTTGGCAATGGCCTAATAGTGTTTCCCACGCTGATGGTGTTGGCGTACTTGCTCAAATGGCCCTGGCGCTGGCAGTTGGCGCTGGTATTCAGCACGGTGTTTGCGACGCTGCTGTATTCGCGCTGGCTGCCCGGCACAAGCCAAGTGCCACCGATCAGTAATCTTACGACGGGCATTGCGCTGGTGATGAGCTGGCTCAACAGCTCAATACACAGCGCATGGCTGATCTTTGCATCCTACGACGATAAAACGATCAACTATCTTGGCACGCAAGCCTATAACACTGCTTGGGTAGGCAAAAGCGCGCAGGGCTTAGGTTTCGCACAACCTGAAAGTAGTATGCGCCTGACTTTTTGGCTCGGCGTGATTGGCACCGGGGCGGCGCTGTGGGCGGTGCTGCGCCATACCCGCAGAAAAATTGAATCGCGCCTGCAGTTTGTCGCGCTGGCGTTAATGATTTTTTCGGGGGGTACCGCCTGCTTAATTGTTTTGTTTCGCGCGCAGTATTTTATCGATGCTGGGGAAAGCCAGGTGTTTGCAGACCGCTATGTACCTTGGTCGAGCCTGTGGTGGCTCGGCCTAGCACTGTATGCGCTGAGCCTAAAGCCAAGCGATCGCTGGATTGATCGGATTGCGGCAATGGCTGCGCTGGCGCTGGCATGGGGTTTGACGTTTAGCCAGTTTACCAACACCACGTGGGCTAACATCGTGCATCAAAAGTTGCAAGAGGAGGGCTTGGCGCTGGCATATGGCTATGAAGATCCTGCCGAACTGCTGCGACAGTCAACCATGCCGTTAGACTACACCCGACGCTCGGTGGACTTGCTTCGTGAACATCAATTGGCGCAGTTCAATGCCTTTCGACCGATAGAAGCCGCTTATGTGCCAATCCAGGCGATTCCAATAGCGGGCGTAACAATTGTCGATCTCGCACCAACCGATCGTTTTGAAACGCGCACTGGCACCACAGTTGCTGGCGTGTCGCAGTTTTCTGGCACTTTGCCCGCGAGTTCTCCGAGCATCGCTTGGCACCAACTGCTGGTGCTGCAGCGGATCGAAAACTTGGCCGGTGCGATGAAAACCTGTGGCGTCGCCACATTCAGCCACGCAGGCGCAACGCCATCCCCGATGCGAAGCTTGCGCATTGGTGTGCAGGCCAAGCGCGGCTTTTATGGCCTCATTTATTGCGCAGACGACAATCTCCGGCTGTACGGGTTAGATCAAGGGAATCGTTGGTTTGACTTGGGCGCATTGCCCCGATCCCGCCCGATGAACCCCTAAAGCATTTGCCGCGTGGTTTCTAAATACGCCAACCATTTAAGTACCAACCCATAAATCGGCAACACGCTCAGAACTAGTAGCATTTTTTTGGGTGACGAAATCGCCGCTTGGAAAAAACCGAGCGCACCGATTGACAATGCCGCAAAGCCCAAAATACCAAAACGTGTTTCAGCCGCCACAAATGCTGTGTAGACGAGCGACAAAGCCAGCAAAGTCATACTGACCACGCCTCGTAATCGCGTTTCCCGCGCTCACAGCGAAAAAACATGCCGAAAATACCGAGGACAACAACGACCGTACTCAGCAAAGCCCAGCAGCGTCTGCTGGATGCATTTGAATAGGCGACATATGGCCCAGGGCTATCGTGGATCAGGCCCACTGCCATATGGTTAAGCACCGAACTAATGGCAAGGGATTCGCCGTTCAACAAAGCGGCAGGAAGTGTCGGCGCCGCGGTGCGGAATTGCTCGGAAATTAGGTACTGAAAGCCGTGCCATGTCCCATCAATTTTTTCTGTGCTGTAGCGATACATTTTTGCGCCCCACAGCAATTGATCCGACTGGATTTCGGCCGAGTGATACGGCGCAAGATCGCCATGCAGGCTATGGTTGCGCCATGATTGCGGTGCCACTAAACCAACACTGACTAACAACGCCACGCAAAGTGCGAGCTTGGATTGTGCTGGCCGCACACCGTCAGTCCACACGCCAAACATCGGCACTATCGTTAAGAGCATCAGTGGTAAGGCGATGAACGCATAGCTTTCCCGCACCATGTAGGCGTACACGCTAAGCAATATGCCAAGTGCTAATCGATAGCCGGATAAGTCACCCACAATGAGCAGTAAGAATACCGGCAAAAACACTATGAGTAGCGCGCTTTCCTGTAGCGGAACTACTAAATGAGCCAACAAAATGGGGTTGCACCACACAAACGCTGACGCAATCAACAATACCAATGATTGTCGTCGCACCAGCCGCATCAATACAAAGTTCGTCAGCAGCCAAAACAACACGAACGCGTTAATGCCGTAGCGTTGCGCATCACTTACGCCCACTAGATTTGCTAGCCAATCGGCAAATGGCAATGCATGGACACCATAGATCAAGATCGGCGCTAAATAGGATCGATGTCCGTCATAAGCGTAGGCGGCTAAAAGTCCATCATTGATCAGCAATTTACCCGTTGCCAAGTAAAAACCGGCGTCGCAGCAATACTCTAGAACACTGATTAATGCACCTGCAACCCAAAGTTGCACGATATTGATCAGCAGCACAACCAGCCATGTCGGTTGCGCTTTTAACGTTTTCATTAGGGTTAACAACACGATTTTGCACCTAGCCTTAAGTCCATTTTTCCGAGCATCTCAATGGTCTGCCTTGCCTCGTTCGGAAGACTGGTTTGCGGGCACAAACCGAACGTACTCAGAAGCCTGTTGCAGGCTATCGAGCGCATTGAATGCGCCTTGAGACAATGGTAATTCGCCATTATTGCGGAAATCGTCATAACGCCATAACCAACATGAATGGATTCAATGGTTGCCGTTAGAGTCGGCAGGTGCATTGGCAACCCGCCGATTATTTAACCAACCGTCTTCAATGTGGGTAGAAATTCGGGTTCCCACCGCTACTGCAAGGATCGGTTTCGAGCCATAAGTTACTCTAAAGTTTAGCAAATGCAACCATTTATGAAGAATCTCGCATTGACCCAAACGAGCACGATCCCTAAAAAGCGCGGAAATTCTTCTGAAAATAGAACATTTGGAGCGACATAAATCTCGCGGCCGTCGTCGCCGTCGCTGGGCGTAGGCAGCTCGCGGAAGCAATATTCGATGACGAAACATAGCTCAATCAAACCCGGGCGTGATGATGCCGAGCTGCTTTCATTTCCTGGGACTACAACCGCGCCCAGAACCAATCGTAAGTTACCTACCAAATACGTATGCAGCGCGTGGTTAGGGCGCCCAGGTTTGTGCGGGTTGTAGCCGATTTCTGCGCCTTCTTGCTTGCCGTAAAGTGGCTTGATGGTCGTGTCGATATCTAAAATTCAAGGCACGTTCAAAGCGACTTGCACACTGGCAATCAACTGCGGGTGTAGCTCAGTGGGCAAGTCGCCAAGCACGATTTATAAAGTCCAGTCGTCACCAAAAATTCGGCGAAAAATGCCAGTTGAGCATTCGGCGTCGCACTCGCACTGTGATCCCATTGGACGTGCTTTCAGCGCTGCCGATAATTTTGAGCGTAAATTTTTTGCTATCGTGGCTAAATTTTGATGTGTATGCGCAACCACGTGACACGCTTTGGCCAATGCTCACTTTAAAACAAAATCATTGAACAGCTTTATTCCGGCACTTTCGCCGCCAAAATACTCGCCTCCGTCAAAGTTTTGCCACTACCCCGCGTTTGTCCGACAAAGCTCGCCCACGGGCCAAACCAGCGCTCGGCGAAGCGGATCATCGCCGGGTGGCGCAGCGGTGTTACGAACATGCCCTCGACAAAGCCCGCCTTCCTTGAACGCGCGAAGGATTCGACGTAGCCGGCCAAGATGCCGCCCACTTTCGCCAAATCTGGGCGAATAAAACTGCAGGTGTAACGCACGGTTTGGCTGTCTAGTGCGTGGTTGATTAGCCAGCCGACAATTTCGTCGCGGTAATAAATAGCAATCGAGGTATGCGGCTCATAGCCATTTGTATCATGCAGCCACGGAGCCAGATCCGGCGCGATCCACGGCGTTGGTGCAGTGCTATTGCTGGCTCTTAACGCCGCCATTTCAGCGGCGCTGACATCCGACCACGCGCCGATGCGATAGCCTGGGCGCGGCCTGTATTTATTGATCCAATCTGCCTGCATCAGGGTTTCCAAGACAAAGCGCACGGTAATCATGCGCTGCTCGGGCGGCTGCCAGTTGCGCTTGGCAAGCGCTTTCTCGAAGTATTCAATGCCGGGTTTGCCGGTCATATAAACCGTCAATAGCTCTTGATGCCCACGGCGAAACAGATATTGCTCAATGGCCGCCAGCAAGTAGGTGGCAACGCCATGGCGTCGTGCGGGCTTGGCAACGAATAAGGATAAAAGCTCGGGCCGGGAATGGGTATCGGTAGGCAGCTCTAGCAGCGCCATCGCTATCGGCTGACCAAAGGCAATCGCGGCGAGCACAACTGGCTGGATAATGCGCAAATCCGGCTCAATCAGGTGCCGACACTGCGGCTGTAAATTCAACAGATGCCGATACGCTGGAAAGGTCATCGCGCTTAAGCCTTGGGCTTGCGCGGGGTTCAGCACGATTATTTCTGGGCGTAAGGTCATTGCTCGTTCTCCGCTGTTTCTACTACCAATACACCAGCCAACGCCCGTCCGCCCACACCGCATGCGCCTGCAGTGTCAAGCGCTCGTCATCAGGCTGCAGCTGCTTTATAGGCGCAATCTGGTGGATCAGAGCGCCAGAGTGTAGTGCCAAGGTGCCGACTTTATAGGGGTGATACACCGCCTTTGGTTTGCTTTCCAACACCGAACTTCTGCGTGCCGAATCTGCGCCAATCAAAGCGAGCCCGTTCACTGGCCAAACTTTTAAGCCACCGCCCGATTGCGGTAAACGCAGCGCGAGTGTCATAGAATATTGCCGCTGCAGATCCACCTCATTGAGGCCCAGGCCACCGGTGTCGTCAAACTGCCTATCGATATGCACGGTGCCCATACGCTGTTCAAATATCGGGTGGGCCTGATAGATGTGAAACCCAGGCAGCCCATAATTTGGGTGATACTCACATTCAGCTTCGAGGGTGGTGCGCAATACTTGCAGCAATGTTTCATAGAGCGGGCCAAAATGCGCCGCCATCAGCCCACGCGTGCGCTTGATCTCGCTTTGATAGTGTTTTGCGCCCTGTTTATCGCCGTCCAAATAAGCCGCAGCACCCAAGGTATAAAACGGTGCCGTAGGGTGTCGGTGTACCCAATGCGCGCGCAATGCATGGATTTTTTGGGTGATTGCGGCGCACGTTGGGGCATCGAGAAGCTCGAAATTTTGGATTAGTTCGGCATCGGCTGATTCCGTAGTTTTCGCAGTATGCAAAAGCGTCATTTACTATGCCCCTGAAAACGCAGTATGCAGCCCATACGCTCTGGCCAGCCTAAGGTTAAAGCGGCAAAACCCACGCCCGCGATGCCGCGATAAAGCCCAGGCTGAAACGCAAGATTTTGCTGTGCATCCTCACGCAATAAGTAGCGCCCACGTAGCAGCGCCGCCTGCACTACCGAAGCCAGCCAAATTTGTGCGCGCGGCCCCGCCTCATCGCGCCCGCTTTGCGCTAATGCAGTCGCTATTTGCGGCGTACGCGCCAGTTGCGCCAGTGCCAGCGCACGCCCCAAATTGCCGCAGCACAAATGATCGACGCCTGCAGGCACGTCGTCATACAGCTGAATCGCGGCGCGCAATAAATGCGTCTGCTCTTGCGGTGAAGCTTTGCGGCCATACGCGGTGCGTGCCAACAAAATGCCGGGGCTGCCGTTGCACCAAGTGCCGGTCATGTTGTGCGCAGCCTGTGCGTTTACGCCAGCATTCGCCGGATCACTGCGCGCGTCCAGCCATAGCGGCCATGCGCTCTGTGCTACGTCAAAATGTTGCTCCTCAAGCGCGAAGCCGCTTTCGCTTAAAGTCTGTGCGCTGCCCTCTTGCGCCAGCGCGTCATAGGCCAGCAAGGCATAGCTAATGCCGCTTTGCCCATGCATAAAACCAGACAGCGGGCGGCCGTCGTAACCGCGCCAGCCCAGTTTCGGGTGCTGCAGTTCGCGCAAGCGCTGCACAATCGGCCGTGCGCTGCGCAGCAAAGTGCGCGCACCGGTGGCTTCAATCAGGCGCACAATGCCTAACAAAGCACCGGCAAGCCCGCCTTCTAAGTCTGCAGGCTCGGTATTGGCATCCGCTGCAGAACGGGGCCGCGCCATACGCGCGTCGATCAAGGCTAATGCGCGTTCCGCATCTTCAAAAAACTTCGGATCCGCCAATTCCTGCCCTAGGATCGTCAAGCCCGCCACCACCGAGCCCAGACCATGACCGATACCCAGCGGTTCGCGCGCCACCAGCAGCGGTGCCGCCGGGTCGCGTAAGAAACGCCGCACTGGCGCATACGCGTGGCGCGCGGCCTCGCTCAACTCTGGGCGCTGCAGTACGCGCCCGGCGGCGGCTAGAAACCAGGCTATGCCCAAACTGCCGTCATACAAATAGTGCGAAACGCCACGACCGGTGCGTGCGTTCGGCGTCAAATGCCCAGGCGCTAGCCAAGTCAGTTCCGCATCGTTACCGCGCACCCCGGCTTGCAGTAATTGCTGAGCACAGTCCAGCACCAGCGCGCGCAGTGCGCCTGCGCCTAGCGCCGGTGCTGCTGGCAGTGGCGTACGGCTAAAAACGGCGCTTACGCTTGCGTCTGGTTGCGCCAATAAACTGGAGCGC
Source organism: Rhodanobacteraceae bacterium (assembly GCA_043754435.1). Classification (GTDB taxonomy): domain Bacteria; phylum Pseudomonadota; class Gammaproteobacteria; order Xanthomonadales; family SZUA-5; genus JANNYA01. The sequence goes on along the minus strand of JAYUUS010000033.1, from coordinate 2,202 downwards.
AGCCAGTCCAATTGGCGCACCAAATCGGCGTCATTCAAACTTTGTAGCGCTCCTTGCAGCGTGCTCTGTGCACTGGTGGCCCAGGCATCTTTGCAAACGGCTGTTTCACCGAGTAAATCGCAGCTATCGCCGTGCACGTGAAAAACCGGCACGTCGCCGCGCATCAAGGCCAGCGCCTCGACGCGCAGCATCGGCCATAAGTTCGGCATTTGCTCAGCGCTCGCCCAATGCCGCTGCAGCGTCGCCAAAATCAAGGTGGCATTCGCACCATTGCGCTGCACGCGCGCGCTGCTAAGCCCCTGCAGGGCCGCTGCATAAAAACGCGTGGGCCGCAAAACCACCCTCGCCTGCGCCCCGCACATCGCGGCCAATGCGGCTTCAAGTGCAGGTGTGCGTTGCTTGTGCAACAACGTATAAGCGGCGCTAAAGCCGGCGCAAATCTCGGCCAAATAGTCCGACGCCTGCAGCAAAACCCCGTCCTGACTACATACGCGATGACTAGGCGGCCGCGCGGAAATATCGAGCTGCCCCGGCAACAAGCGATCTGTTCCCAGCCCCAGCCAAGACTGAATTTTGCTGGCGCGCGGTAAGCCACACAGTGCGCTTTCGTCCCAGGTTTCGCCAGCAGCGCTTTGCGCCGGAAAACGCACCAAGCCGCTGCCTAAGCAAGAACGCTCCAATTCGGCGGCGGCACGGGCCATCGTGCTGGGAGCCGCTTTTTCTGATGGTTCACCTGACTTTTTCGCAGCTGGCCCAATCAGCAGCGCACCCTGCGGCTGCAGCACGGTTTCACTATCAATTAATACCGGCCCAAGTGCACCGACAATCACATTGTCCTGATGCAGATCGCGCGCATGGGTCACATAGCTCAACGCGATCAATGCGCCGTATTGGCTGAAGCGTTCGGCGATTTGTGCTGGGGAATCGCAACGGCAGTGTGCAATATCTTCAAACCAAGCGTGATGGCTGCCCAACACATAGCGCAGGCTTGCCAGCTTCGGGATAAAGCCGCTGTAGTTGATAACATTGAGAAAATCATTCCAGCGTGCTTCCAGCGCGCAGTTGCGCGGCTTAAAAATAACGCTTTTGCCGTCGGAAAATCGAATGCGTCGCACCCGTAAACCGCCCCGATGCGCATCCCCTAAGGCTTCAATAGTGCTGACTTGCGCGCTTGGATCAATACCAAATTGCTGCTGCAGCGCCTGACGATCCTGCGCCAGCACCCGCAGCAATTGCGCAATGCCGTGTTTGGACTGCAGCAAGGCGGTGCCAATTTGGCGCGCCAGCAGCGGGTATTTTATAAACAGAATCTGCGTTGCTGCGGCATCGAAGCTGCGAATGAAGCGGCGGTATTGCGTGCTGCCTTCTGGTGCGGCGCGGCTGAGTTGAAACTCCTGGTACAGCGCATCCGCGCCAAATGCGGCCAGTGTTGCCACCAGCTCGACTTTGCAATCTTCCACTGCAGAATCACCGAGGCTTAAAAATGCAGCTTCATCAGCCGCAATTTGCGCCATCCAAACCTCGCTCCAGACCCACCATAATTCTGGAAACGGCTGATTCGACGCACGAAAGCGCGCGGGTAAAATAAGTGTAGTGTTGCTACCGCGTGCGGCAATTGCAGCACGGGTTTGCTCAAGGGCTAGTTTCCAATCGGGTTGGGTGCCGCCTAAATTGGGATTGAGTGAGCTGAGATTGAGTGCGCTTGCGATCTGGCTAACGCTTATTCCATCCCAAGCCAAGCGCCGCTTTAATGCGGCGGTATCGCCTTTGGCGAAGGCGTTTGCCCAGCGGCCCAGATAGGCGTCGACGCTGGCTTCGGCGTCCAGAACTTCAGAATTGAGTGTAGGCGTACTTGCCTGTAGGGAAATTCTTTCCTCGATACTGAGGGCTAGAGTCCAGTCAAAATCCCCGCCGCTGTTGGCCGGTTCGTTTTGGGTAGCGCCAGATCGGTCATCGTTCATTTGGATCAAAACCTATGCGCGTCAAGTTGCAGCGGCGGGCTTTGCACCCGCCGCTGCAGCCGTATTAGCCTACGTTGACTTCAACGCGTGTGCCGATACCGATGGTGTCATTACAGGTATAGCGATTGTTGTTTTCCGAGTTGTCGCCCGACTTGGACTTGCCACCAGCAACGCGCTCAAGGTCGGTATCGCTCAGTTCGTCACCTTCTTTTGGTGCAATATACGGTGCGATCACATAGAT
>JAYUUS010000032.1:0-6166 GCA_043754435.1 Rhodanobacteraceae bacterium | reverse complement strand
ACGTCCGCGCATTATAGTCACACCGCTAAAGCAATGAGCTATTGTAGACTATAATTAAGTAACTAACTATATGTTTTGGGTAGAAAATCAACAGCCTGCTAAGCTCGAATCCATCCGACGCGAGGCTAATCAGCTCCGGATACAGACGCTAGAGGATCTTGAGAGCGCAAAACGCGAAATTGAAGCCCTCATTCTCGGCAATATGGAAAGCCCATGAAACTCAGAGGCGTTATCGACTTCTCACTGGGCAATTTCCTCCGTGGCTTTGCTCGCATGGGCGATCTGAATTCGCATTCGCCAAGCCGACGGCGCATTCCGCGTTATCTATCTGGCGAAGCGTGCTGAAGCCATTTATGTGCTGCATGCGTTTCAGAAAAAGACACAACAAACGTCGCTCGGTGACGTGCGGTTGGCACAAAGTCGTTTGCTTGAAATAAAGGATTAGCATGAAAATTGAAAAGAACCTGATAGGCACGCCCGGCGACCCGCGCGGTGTTTTTTATGATTTGTTTGACGCTGACGAAGCGGCTGAGTTGACGGTGCGCTCGGACGCGCTGATGAACATGCAGCAATGGCTCGCTGGCAGTGGCCTGACGTAAGTCGCTGCCGCAAAATTGCTGGGCGTGACGCAAGCGCGCGTGTCGGATCTGAAACGCGGCAAGATCGACACCTTCAGCTTGGATTTGTTGGTGCGCCTCGCCGCGCGTGCGGGCTTGCAGCCCAGATTGAAGTTCACGACAAAATTGAAGCGCGCTGCTTAACGTTGACTACCATTGAGATGCACAAAATGCGCGTCATTCACCCAGGCGAAATTCGCATGGCGAAAACATGGAAAAGTGCGCATCACGTTTCCACTTGAGTTTGAATCACACCAATAACGACCTATCCGTTGGCCCGAACCACCAATTGCCCGTTCAAAGCATCGACAAACACCGTATCTTTAGGCCGGAATTTGCCCGCCAACACTTCTTTGGCGAGTGGGTTTTCCAGCATTGATTGGATCGCGCGCTTTAGTGGCCGCGCCCCATAGACCGGATCGAAGCCGAAACGCCCCAGAATATCGAGCGCTTCGAGGCTTACTTCGAGCTTGAGTTCGCGTTCTTTCAAGCGCTTTGCCAAGCTGGCGAGCTGGATTTTCGCAATCTCGCGGATGTGTTCGCGCGCCAGCGGGTGAAACACTACAATTTCGTCTAGGCGATTGATAAATTCCGGGCGAAAGTGCGTCTGCACGATATCCATCACCGCGTTTTTCATACGCGCATAGTTATCTCTACCGCCGCCTTCGGTAGCGGAATCCTGCTCAGACATCGCTTGAATCACGCTGGAGCCCAAATTGCTGGTCATCACGATAACAGTGTTGCGAAAATCGACCGTGCGGCCTTGGCCGTCAGTTAAGCGGCCATCGTCGAGCACCTGCAGCAAGACGTTGAACACATCCGAATGCGCTTTCTCAACCTCGTCCAGCAAAATGACAGAATACGGTCGACGTCGCACCGCTTCGGTCAAATAGCCGCCTTGCTCAAAACCAACATAGCCCGGCGGCGCACCGATTAAGCGCGCGACTGAGTGTTTTTCCATAAACTCACTCATATCAATACGCACCAGCGCATCGCCTGAGTCAAATAAAAACTCCGCCAGCGCTTTACACAGCTCCGTCTTGCCAACGCCGGTTGGGCCTAAGAACAAAAAGCTGCCGTTGGGCCGGTTCGGATCGGACAAACCGGCGCGGCTGCGCCGGATGGCATCGGCGACGGCGGTCACCGCTTCATCTTGACCAATCACGCGACGGTGTAGCTCCGCCTCCATTTTCAACAGTTTCTCGCGCTCGCCTTCCATCATCTTGGACACTGGAATGCCGGTCCAGCGGCTGACCACCTCAGCAATTTCTTCCGCCGTCACTTTATGGCTGACCAACTTAAAGCCGGCCGTGGTTTTTTCTTCCATCGCGCGCACATCGTCCAACTGCTTTTCCAGCTCAGGCAATTTGCCGTACTGGATTTCGCTCATGCGTGCGAAGTCTTGACGCCGTTGGGCGGCCTCTAATTCAACCTTGAGCGCCTCGATTTGCGTCTTTAGATCGGTTTCGCCCTGCACCGCAGATTTTTCCGCATTCCAAATTTCTTCCAGATCGCTGTATTCGCGCTCCAATTTGTCAATTTCAACCTCAAGCAGCGCCAAGCGTTCCCGAGTCGCGGCATCAGTTTCCTTTTTCAAAGCTTCGCGCTGGATTTTGAGCTGAATCAACCGGCGCTCTAAGCGATCCATTTCTTCTGGCTTGGAATCCATTTCCATGCGAATGCGACTGGCCGCTTCGTCCATCAAATCAATGGCTTTATCCGGTAATTTGCGATCCGCGATGTAGCGATGGCTTAAGGTTGCCGCCGCCACAATCGCCGGGTCGGTGATTTCGACGCGGTGATGCAGCGCATAGCGTTCTTTCAGCCCGCGCAAGATCGCAATGGTGTCCTCAACGTTGGGTTCGCCCACCAACACTTTTTGGAAGCGGCGTTCAAGTGCGGCGTCTTTTTCGACGTATTTTCGATATTCGTCCAAGGTCGTCGCACCAATGCAGTGCAGCTCGCCACGCGCGAGTGCGGGTTTGAGCATATTGCCTGCATCCATCGCGCCGTCAGCTTTGCCAGCGCCGACCATCGTGTGCAGCTCGTCAATAAATAAAACGACGTTGCCCTGTTGTTTCGATAGCTCGTTCAATACCGCTTTAAGCCGTTCTTCAAACTCGCCGCGAAATTTCGCACCCGCAATCAGCGCCGCCATATCCAACGATAGCAAACGCTTGCCGCGCAGGCCTTCAGGTACTTCGTCATTAATAATGCGCTGCGCCAAGCCTTCAACAATGGCGGTTTTGCCGACGCCAGGTTCACCAATTAGCACCGGATTGTTTTTGGTGCGCCGCTGTAATACTTGAATGCAGCGACGAATTTCTTCATCCCGCCCGATCACGGGATCGAGCTTGCCGCTTTCCGCTAACGCGGTTAAATCGACGCAATATTTGTTCAACGCCTGGCGGTTTTCTTCGGCACCCGCGTCCTCGACTTTGTCACCGCCGCGCGCGCCGCTGATGGCGCGTTCTAGCGCCACTTTCGTCACACCGACCTCGCGTAGCAGGGCGCCGACGCTGCCTTTATCGTCAACTACGGCCAACAAAAACAGCTCACTGGCGATGAATTGATCGCCGCGTTGCTGCGCTAATTTGTCCGCGACATTGAGCAAACGTGCTAAGTCATTGCCAACGCTGATTTGCCCCTCATTGCCACGTACTTTCGGCAATTTTTCCAGCAGCTCACCCGCACGCCGCTCCAGCTCGCGCACGTTCGCACCCGCTTGGGCCAACAGCATTTTGCTGGCACCGGAGTCATCTTTAAGCAGGGCCACCAGCAGATGCACCGGCTCGATCAAATTATTGTCACGCCCTACGGCGAGCGACTGCGCCTCGCTTAAAGCGGCTTGAAATCTAGAAGTAAGTTTATCTTGACGCATGATAGCCAGTCCAAAGCGCGCGAAGTGCGCGTTACTGCCATTAGATTTGGAGACGCTATTTCACGCTTCAAGTACAGATACAGCTCAACTGGGTGCGATCCAGCGATGTTTGTAAATACTGACGCAGCCAAGCTGCTCAATTAATCCCTAAAATTCTCAAACTGCAGCGGCAATTCCAGTTCGGTGCTGCGAATCAGAGCCATCGCCATTTGTAGATCATCTTTTTTCTTGCCAAGCACGCGCAGTTTTTCACCCTGAATTTGGGTATCGACTTTGAGCTTGGCTTCTTTCAGCAGCGCAATAATTTTCTTGGCAAAATCCCGCTCAATGCCCTGTTTGATGGTGATTTTTTGCTTGGCCGAACCCAATGCGATTTCCGGATCAGCAATATCCATCGTGCGCACGTCGATTTTGCGCGCCACCAAGCGCGCTTTTAAAATATCCAGCATTTGCTTGAGCTGAAAATCGCTGGGCGCTTTTTGAACCACCACCGATTCTTCCAAGGTATAGCTGGCGTCCTGGCCTTTAAAGTCGAAGCGATTGGTCAACTCACGGTTGGCTTGGTCGATTGCGTTGGTCAGTTCGTGTTTGTCAATTTCACTAATTATGTCGAATGAAGGCATGTTTAGAATCCTGCAAATAAAAAATCGAGAGCGCGAAAAACAGTACTGTGCGCAAAACTGACGTTGCCGCGCAACTTGGTCAATGACTGTGTGGGAATTGCAGCGATTAGCTGAGCGCAAAAAACAAAGCTTTCACCCTCAAATTCGATGATCGGGTTGATTTGGCTAGGTGCGTATCGGCTGCGCGCAAGCGGCACCACCGCGCGCGTGCCAAATTCATCTAATAAATCAGATTGCACGATCACTACAAACGGAAATTCTTTGCGAAAACGCTCGTGCGGGTTGATAAAAACATCAAACCGTTTCACTTAAAACATTCTCAAACCGTCTGACCAAAGGCCATCGCGCTCTGTTTGCGCGTTGATCGCTTGAATTGCTTCACGATTTTCAAGCCGCCATTGTTCGGATCGCTTTTCGCGAATGACGGTTCGAAGATGCGTTTCAAGCTCACGCGAAAGATTGAGTTTAAGCGCGCGCGCGCTTTCCAATACGTCCTCCGGTAGGCTCAAGTTAGTCGATTTCTTAGCGACAGCGTTCATAGCATTTTCCACGCAGAGGTTGTGCGCATAAGCTACGCGCACTGCGCGCACGGGTCAATACTGAAACTCTCGAAAAACCGGATCAACCGAACCTTGCCACGCGCCGTGATACAGCGCTAACTTGCGTTCGGCAGGCGTTATACCAGCCTCGGTGAATTCAATCAGTGGCTCTAAATACATGCGTTCATCCGCGCCATTGCTGTTGAGAAACGCGCGGCGTTTGAGGCCATCGGCTGCAATTGCAAGTGCGTCTTTGGCTACATCCAGTGCGCTGCGCCCGGCAACGCTAGCCTTAAAGCCCAGCCTCGGGGTGTCCACACGCAGTTTTTCGCGCTCTGGCATAGTCCAGTTTTTTACCAGATCCCACGCCGCATCCAGGGCAGTTTGGTCGTACAGCAGGCCGACCCAAAACGCCGGCAGTGCGCACAGGCGATTCCACGGTCCGCCGTCAGCGCCGCGCATTTCCAGATAGCGTTTTAGCCGAACTTCCGGGAACGCAGTGGTGAAATGGTCTGAAAAATCGGATAACGTCGGCTTATGTCCGGAATAGGCCGGTAATTTCCCAGCCATAAAATCCCGGAACGACTGCCCAGACGCGTCAATATATTTGCCATCGCGATAGACAAAATACATCGGCACGTCTAACAAATAATCCACATAGCGCTCATAGCCAAAACCTGGCTCAAACACAAAGGGCAGCAGGCCGGTGCGATCCGGGTCGGTGTCAGACCAGACGTTCGAGCGCAAGCTCACAAAGCCGTTCGGTTTGCCCTCGGTAAAGGGCGAATCGGCGAACAGCGCGGTGGCAATCGGCTGCAGCGCTAAAGAGGTGGCGAATTTCTTCGCCATATCCGCCTCGGAGCTATAGTCCAAATTGACCTGCACGGTGCAGGTGCGCGTCATCATATCTAGACCCAAACTGCCGCGCTTGGGCATATACTCACGCATGATTTTGTAGCGGCCTTTGGGCATCCAGGGCATTTCATCTTGCCGCCATTTGGGCTGAAAACCCATACCTAGAAAGCCAACGCCCAGCTCATCGCCCACTTCCTTGACTTCGCGCAGATGTGTTGCCGTTTCGCAGCAGGTGTCATGGATATTCACCAACATACCGCCGCTCAGCTCAAACTGCCCCGCAGGTTCCAAAGTTACCGAGGCGCCATCGCGTTTAAGCGCGATCAAATTGCCGCCCTCAATCACGCGTTCCCAGCCAAAGCGCGTCATGCCTTCCAGCATCGCACGAATGCCGCGCGCACCGTCGTAAGGCAATGGTCGCAGCGTCTCACTATCAAAACCGAATTTTTCGTGCTCAGTCCCAATGCGCCAATCGGCTTTTACTTTTTCGCCACCCGCCAAAAACTCAACCAGCTCGGCTTTGCTCTCGACGGGGCGTTCGTTACTCATGCTGACGGGTGAACTCATAGAATTCCTGCTCGCTTATTCGATAAATATCGAACAAGCATTTGGGGGTTGATTGGCAAAGCTCAAGCGGTGCGGGCGAAATTT
>JAYUUS010000031.1:0-2108 GCA_043754435.1 Rhodanobacteraceae bacterium | reverse complement strand
ACTTCAGCGCGGCGTTAGCACGGTGTTAGTGGGTGGTTTAGCGACTGACTATTGCGTGTGCACCACCGCGCTGCAATTACGCCGCGCGGGTTTTGATGTCATCGTCAATCTCGGCGCATGTCGCGGCATCACGCCAGAAACCTGCGCGCAGGCGGAAGAAAAATTGCGGCTCAGCGGCGTCAGGTTGATTCAATCTGCCGCTGAATTGCAGGCTTTTGGAGCAACAAGATGTTAACTTCCTTACTAGATACCGATTTGTACAAATTCACCATGATGCAAGTGGTGCTGCATCAGTTTCCCGGTGCGCAAGTGGAGTATCGTTTTCGCTGCCGCACCGAAGCGGTGGATTTGCTCGCGATTGAAGCGCCGTTTCGTGCCGCATTGACGCAGCTTTGTGCGCTGCGTTTTAACGAGGACGAACTAAGCTATTTACGCAACTTACGCTATATCAAGCCGGATTTTGTCGACTTTTTGCGCCTGTTCCAGCTCAACGAGGGCTATGTTGACATTGATACGCGGCAAGGCTTGGATATCCGCATTCGTGGCCCTTGGCTGCATACGATTTTGTTTGAAGTGCCGCTGCTAGCGATTATTAATGAGCTGTATTTCAAAGTTTTAGGCGCAGTACCTGACCTGAGCATCGCGCGCAAACGGCTGGACGCCAAAATTGACACCATTCGTGCGCACCCGGACGCCGCACATTTTATTTTTTCGGACTTTGGCACGCGCAGGCGCTTTAGCAGCGCTTGGCAGCAAGAGGTGGTGCATAAACTCAAGCATGAGCTGCCGCAACAGCTCAGCGGCACTAGCAATGTGCTGATTGCCAAGACTTTAGGCATCAGCGCAATCGGTACGATGGCGCATGAATATCTGCAGGCGTTCCAAGCGCTCGGGCCCCGTTTGGCAGACAGCCAGCGCGCGGCTTTTGAGGCGTGGGCAAAAGAATATCGCGGCGATTTAGGCATTGCGCTGTCCGATGTGGTGGGTATGGATGCGTTTTTGCGCGATTTTGACCTGTATTTTTGCAAGCTCTTTGACGGCGTGCGCCACGATTCTGGGGACCCAGTGGAATGGGGCGAGAAAATGCTGACTCACTACTGCGAACACCGCATTGACGCGCGCGCAAAAACCCTGGTTTTTAGCGATGGCCTAACCGTGCCAAAAGCGCTGGCACTGCACGACATGTTTATCGGGCGCACTAAACCGGTGTTTGGCATTGGCACCAACCTAACCTGTGACGTGGGCGTAAGCCCAATCAATATCGTCATTAAAATGGTCAGCTGCAACGGCCAACCGGTCGCGAAACTATCTGACTCGCCCGGTAAAACCATGTGCGACGACCCGCTGTATTTGGCCTATCTCAAGCAAGTGTTCTTGGCGCACCCACCGATGAGTAGCTTTGCGGCGCATGGGCGGCGATAAGGTGGCCAGAGACTCATTTGTTGATTCGACAGTTTTCATTGAAAGCGCCGTGCGACCGGTGGTTCTAAGGTCTTGTCAATTGTGAGAATCAGTGATTAGTTCCGTTCGCCCTGAGCCTGTCGAAGAGCAGAGCCGTACAAATACTGACGAAGCACGGGGCTTTGCGCCTCACGTAGGTTGCGGTCACATGCTTCGACAGGCACGAACGGTTTCCATGACAGTTGCCGCCTAAAAGTGATTTGTCCCATAAATTCAAGCATTACCTTACCAACCCAATTATTCAGAGAAACCAATCAGATGAAAATCGTACTCGCACAATGCAATTTCACCGTTGGTGACTTTGCCGGTAACTGCGAACAGATTCGCGCCATTTACACACAGCACGCAGACGCGGCCGATGCCGTAGTCTTTAGCGAGCTGGCGCTGAGCGGCTATTACCCAAGTGATTTGTTAACGCAGCCGGAATTTTTGGCGGTGCAGGATCTTGCGTTAGTTAAGTTGACGCAGCTCACCGCTGGCAAACACGCGGCGCTGATTACCGGTTTTATTGACCGCAATTTGGGTACAGGCAAGCCGCTGCACAACGCGCTGTGTGTGCTGCACGATGGCACTTTGGTATATCGCTATCACAAGCGGTTATTGCCGACCTATAATATTTTCGATGAAGCGCGGCACTTTGAACCGGG
>JAYUUS010000030.1:0-2110 GCA_043754435.1 Rhodanobacteraceae bacterium | reverse complement strand
CCGGTTTTTAATTTACAACATCGTTTTTACATACTTGGGTCTAGCACGACCACGCTGCGTATTACCAGCCGAAGGATGCACCTGCACCAGTCGCCGTTTCATCGCCATCAAAAGCGGCACCAAAGCTGATGGTAACGCTGTCAGATACCGTGCGCTGGAAACCCATCGCAAAAGCCGTTTGACCACCGTAATTACCTAAACCAATCGCTAGACGATTGTCTTTGTTATTGCCGGCAGCCGAGGCTGTCATATGAGCCATCGCTGCGGACATCGCACCGACTTGATCTACGCGTTTATCCAAAGCATTAACTCGATTGTCTAAACCATCAAGCCGATCTTGAAAGCCCGCCACGTTGATCACCACTGCGGCGATTTGCGAGTTAGTGTAGTTATTGGCGGCGACCAGAACCGCCGCATCGGCAGAATTCATTTGGTTTAAATTCACCGCGTCGGTACCCTGAGTCGCTGCTGCTACATTTATGATCTGGCGCTCGGTGCCAATTGAACCGACTGAAACCGTATTGGCTCGTGCACCGGTCGTTGAACCGGCACCAATGGCGACGCTATTGGCAGCAGTCGCGGTGGCGCCCGTGCCCACGGCAGTACTGCCTAAACCGCTAGCATTGCTGTTAGCACCGATGGCCGTGCTGCCGGTGTTGCCCGCTTGAGCATTAGAACCAAAGGCCGAGCTGTTTGTACCGAGCGCATCGGCACTGAAACCAACGGCCGAGCTATTGGCGCCCGTGGCAATGCTGCCATTGCCTGTTGCTACCGAGTTATTGTTGGCAGAACTGTTGGCACCGGTGGCGACGGAATTGTTGGTTGCACTACTGTAATAACCTGTTGCAGTCGAAAAGACATCGGCACCCGCATAAGCGCCGGTAGCGGTTGAATAAGCACCTGAGAAACTATAAGCACCAGTGGCCGTTGAATAGTCGCCAGTAGCTTGGCTTTCAGAACCCGTTGCGGTTGAATACAAGCCGCTAGCAGCGCTGAAAGAACCGGTGGCTGTTGCACCGTTATTACTAGCCGAACTTCCTGCACCGGTGGCAGTAGCGAAAGTACCACTTGCATCACTCTGTGCACCGGTGGCCGTTGAAGCAAAACCACCGGCATTGCTATAGGCACCCGACGCGCTCGCAAAGTCTGCGCCTGTTTGGCTGTAATAACCGGTCGCATTGCTGAAGTTACCAATTGAGGCACTATAAGCACCCAAAGCACTGCTGAAATTGCCAATCGCAACACTGCTATCACCTAGTGCCGTGCTTGATGTTCCGATCGCATTACTAAACGAACCCACTGCAACAGCAAAGTCACCTGATGCCGAACTAAAACGACCGACCGCCGTAGAATCAAAACCGGTGGCACTGCTTGCCGAACCCAGTGCTGTGGAACCAAAAGCGTAAGCATTGCTGCCGGTACCGAAAGCCGAACTGTTGTTGCCGGTAGCAACACTGTAGCTACCAAATGCCGAACTATTGGTTCCAACGGCTGAACTATTGGCGCCGCTAGCGTTTGAACCGGCACCTACGGCAGACGAGCCAAAACCGGAAGCATTGGAGTTAACTCCCTGTGCGGAACTATTCATGCCTACTGCATTGGCGCCATCCGCTCCTGCATTGGCATAAGCACCGACAGCATTAGCACCCACGCCGTTTGCTGTGCTGTAGGCACCAACGGCATTACTGTTATTACCCACTGCCGAGCTGTAGTAACCGATAGCTGATGCATTGGCACCAATGGCCGCCGAATAGGCACCCACCGCTGTTGCGCCAACACCGTTGGCAACAGCATGAGAACCCATCGCACTACTATAAGCACCGGTCGCACTACTATAAGCGCCCAGCGCCGTACTGTTGGCGCCCACGGCCGTGCTGTAATAACCGATAGCAGAGGCATTAGCACCGACGGCACCCGAATAGGCGCCCACCGCTGTTGCGCCAACACCGTTGGCAACAGCATAGGAACCCATGGCGCTACTGTAAGCACCAGTCGCGCTACTGTAAGCACCGACCGCCGTGCTATTGGCCCCGACCGCCGTACTGTAATAACCGATAGCAGAGGCATTGGCACCTACTGCACCCGAATAAGAACCCACTGCTGTAGCACC
>JAYUUS010000029.1:0-18784 GCA_043754435.1 Rhodanobacteraceae bacterium | reverse complement strand
AGATGGCCGCTCAACCTTGATCGATCAGTCTACCCGCGCACGCGCGATTTCCGAATATGTGTTTTCGCCCGACTCCAAACATGTGGCCTACGTCAAGGCGAATGCGACGAGCATGAATGAGATTTGGTGGTTCAACCGGGCTACTGCGGCCAAACAGCGCGTGCTAGGCGGGCAGTTTGACGCAGCAACCCCGTGCTTTGATCCGGCCGGGCGCTATCTGTACTTCACCAGCAATCGCGACCATAACTTGACTAACAGCAGTTATGAATTTAACTATCTATACACCAATTCGGCACGAATTTTTGCCGCGCGCCTGAGCGCCGATGCGCCGCCATTGATCCCGCAAAAAAGCGACGAAATTGGTGTGACAGCGCCCCCAGCGCAAACGAAAGACGAGCCTGGGAAAGACGAGGCAAAGCCAGCTAAAATCAGCGCGCTCAAAATTGATCTGGACGGGATTGAAAATCGCGTCGAAGCATTGAGTATTCCAGGCGGCACTTATCCGGGGCTTGGCGCTTCAGCAACGGGCGTTTATTTTGTTGCGCAATCGGGACAGGGGCCAGCGGAATTGAAGTATTACGAGCTAGCCAGCGCTAAGATCGACAGCGTTGCTAGCGGAGTGAATAGTTTTCGCCTGAGCGCAAACGCCAGCACTTTGCTGCTAAACGTCAACGGCAGCTGGGTGGTGACGGAGGCAAAACCGGGCGCTGATGTCAGCAAGGCTTTGGACTTAAGCACGTTGACCTTGCGCATTGATCCGAAAATCGAATGGCAGCAAATGTATGTGGACGCATGGCGGGTTTTGCGCGAATGGTTTTACGATCCGGGCATGCACGGCAATGACTGGAACGCGATTCGTGAGAAATATCAACCGCTGTTAGCCAGCGCCTCGCAGCGCAGTGATTTGGATTACCTGCTCGGCGAAATCGCGGGCGAGGTCAATTCCGGCCATATCTATGTGGAGCGCGGCGACGAGCCGCAGGTTGAGCGCAAAGAAAGCGGCCTGTTGGGCGCGGAATTCACCCGCACCAATGCAGGCTATCGCGTCACTAAAATCTTCCCAGGGCAAAACTGGAGCCCGGAATTTCGCTCGCCGTTTTTGGACGCCGGTGTCGACATCCAGGTGGGTGACATCATCACCGCAATCGACAGCCAGCCCGCATTGAGCGTACAAAATTTCTATCAGCTCCTGGAAGGCAAAGGCGCGCGCGGCGTAGAAATTGAGCGCGTGCGCAGCGGCAATTCCAAACGCGTGCAGGTCAAAACCATTGTGGCTGAGACCAATTTGCGCTACTTAGACTGGATTCAAACGCGCAGTGCGCTGGTAACTCAGCTTTCCAATGGCCGGATCGGCTATGTGCATTTGCCCAATACCGCCATTGAAGGCAATCGTGAGCTGTTCAAACAGTTTCCTAGCCAAACCGACAAAGAAGCGCTGATTATTGACGACCGCTACAACGGCGGCGGTTTCATTCCAGATCGCTTGATCGAAATTTTGGCACGCAAGCCTTTGAACTATTGGAAACGTCGCGGGTTAGAGCCTGAAGCCACGCCGCTGTTAAGCCATAATGGCCCCAAAGCCATGTTAATCAATGGTTTGAGCAGCTCCGGCGGCGATGCGCTGCCGTATTATTTTAGAAAGCTAGGCCTCGGTGTGATTATTGGCACGCGCACCTGGGGCGGCTTAATTGGCTTAAGCGGCAATCCAGCGTTGGCCGATGGCGGCACCATGTCGGCGGCAACCTTTAGAATTTTGAGTACGGATAATAAATGGGTGGTCGAAAACGAAGGCGTAGCGCCTGATATTGAAGTACTGGATCGCCCAGAACTAATCGCTGCAGGCGCGGATCCAAGCATTGAGCGTGCGGTGATCGAGCTACTGAAAACCTTGGATGCAAAGCCCAAAACGCCGGTCGTAGCACCGCCCGCGCCGGTGGACTTCGGCCGCCCAGATCGCTAGCCTAATGCCGCGCTACGTTTTGTTATTAGGTTCAAACCAAGATGCCGATGCAGCCTTAGCGCGCGCCATTGACAACATTGCGCGCAGCTATGGAATTTTACGCATTGGCGAGGTTTTGCCCTCGCCGGATCGTGATGCGGCTGATGCGCGCCCGCCTTACTTAAATTGCGCGTTGGAGATTGCCTCGCCACTGGCAGCACCGGCGCTCAAGTTGGCGATGCGCGAGATCGAGTCTGCCTGTGGCCGCATAAGGCCAGCACCCGCATCCGGCCTGTGCGCGCTGGATATTGATATCGCGCTGGTGTTTGAGCGCGATGCTTGGCAAGTCAACGATGCTAAAGCCGTCGCACCTGATTATGCGCAGCGGGCCTTGTCTTTGTGGCTGTAACCCGCATGTATTCATGCGTATTCAATAACTGACAGCTTAACTTAGCGATGCTGGCCTTTTACTTACCCATAACTTCAGGAGTTTCCCAATGTTACGTTTTGCTCTACTTGCCCTCAGCGCAAGTACCCTTGCCTCCGCCGCCCCGATGAGTTATCAGATTGGTCTTGCCCACACGCAGACCTATTTTACGGTCAATCATATGGGTTTTTCTAATTCCACCGGTGCTGTGCGTGTCAAAGAAGGCGTCGTTACTTTTGATGACGCCGATTGGTCGAAAAGCAAAGTTGATGTGACTTTAGATATCACCGCGCTGCAAATGGGCGACAAAACGTGGAACGAGCATTTGAGCGATGCCAAATTTTTCAACGTGGCGAAATTCCCGACTGCGCACTTTGTCTCGACCAAGGTCGAAAAACTTTCTGAGAGCACCGGCAAAGTCACCGGCACCTTGACTTTATTGGGCGTTGATAAACCTGTGACGTTGATGCTGACGAAAAACAAAGTCGATAAAAACCCTATGACTAATAAACCGTATGCCGGCTTTTCCGCAACCGGCACGCTCAAGCGCTCCGATTGGGGCATGACCGAATACTTGCCGGCTATCGCCGATAACGTGACGTTACGGATTGAGTTGGAAGCCAGCGGTAAGTAAGACCATGCAAATGCGCAACCCCGAACACTATCTCGCGGGTGCAAAATGGCTGCATTGGCTGATTGCGCTGCTGGTGTTTGGGCTGCTCGGCGTCGGGCTGTACATGACGAACATGCGCATCTCGCCGCAGAAAATTCAGCTGTATATGACGCATAAATCTATAGGCTTAACGGTGCTGGCGCTAATGCTGGTGCGGCTTGTGTATCGTTTAAAAAACCCAGCCCCAGCATTACCGGACAGCATCCCCAGCTGGCAGAAAGTGACCTCGCACATCAGCCATGCGCTGCTATATCTGCTGTTATTGGCGATGCCGGTTTCCGGTTGGCTGATGAATAGCGCCAGTGGTTTTCCGATGAAGTATTTTGGTTTGGTACGTGTGCCAGATTTACTGGCGCGCAATCAGGAAAGTTTGGCGCTATTTAAAGCAGTGCATTTCTATATTGCATGGACACTGATCGTGGTGATCGCGGTGCATGTGTTGGCGGCTTTGAAACATCATTTTATCGACCGCGATTCAGTTTTACGTCGCATGCTTCCCGGTAAAAATAACCTTTGATTGAATGGAGAACCCAGTGAAAACACTTAGAAAATGGATGTTACTGCCGCTCATGTTATTGACCGCGCACGCATTTGCCGCAGATTTTGTGTTTGATCAAAAGGCAAGCCAACTGACTTTTACCGGCAGCTACGACGGTGAACCGATTGCGGGGAAGTTTGAGAAATTCTCTGGCACGCTCAAGCTGGATTTTACACAAGTGAAAAACGCGGCATTTGACGTGACAATTACGGTTGCTAGTCTAAATACCGACTACCAAGATCGCGATGACACTTTAAAAAGCGACGCATGGTTTAACGCCGCGAAATTCCCGACCGCGCGCTTTGTTAGCAGGGGTGCCTGTACCGCCACCGCTGCGGCGCTCAGTTGCCCCGGCACGTTTACGCTGCACGGCGTAAGCAAGCCTATTGCCTTAGCGATGCAGATTGACGCGAAAAAGCAAACGTTGGTGGGAAGCGCTGCGATTAACCGCCGTGACTTTGGCGTGGGCAGCGGTGAATGGGATGAATCGGGCGTGATCGGCAATACGGTTAAGGTTGAGTTTCGGCTCGGTTTACAAACGAAATAGAGGCTAAAAATCTATTTTTCCAGCGCCACGATGGCGTCCTCAACCTTGATGGGCAACCAAGCCTCAATTTGGGTGCCGTTTCCGACGCTAGATTGAAGGCGCAGTTTACCGGCGTGTGCTTCCACGCGATAACGCATGCCCATCAGTCCATGCGATTTTTTGGATATCGCCGTTGGGTTGAAGCCGGTACCGTTGTCAGTAACGGTAACTACTACATACGCCGAATCTAATCTTAAATTGAGCTGCACTTCCGTGCGTTTCAGCATGTCAAGTTCTAACTGAGGGTGCTGCGTTTCCAGCCCTAATGTGTATTTACCCCGTTCGGCTTTAAATTTAGTGATTTGGTTTAAAAATAGTGCATAGCGTAGGAAACCTAAAATTGTTAGAGTATGGGCACCCAAGTGCGCGCCCTACAACATCGGCACAAAGCTGTAATTTATGTAAGCGTAGGCCTACAAGCGCATGCGTTCTCCGCCGCGTCTTAATTAGTGCAGCTGATGCGCCTGGATCACGGCATTCGCGACACCCTCCAGCTCATCCCAATATTGACGCACTTCTGCCAATACTGATGGCAATTGCTGCATTAGCGTTTCACGCTCGGCATCGCTCAACGGCACGATGTTGATGTCTTTAATCTCAGAAAATACGCCATCATCCACGCCCAGCGCAACGATTGGGCTGAGCAAGGCAATTAGGGCGTCGTCGGCCTGCATTTGCGCTTCCCACAAATCGGAAAGTAAATCCACACCTAAGCTAAAGCCCTCGCACCAGCCTCCGGCATCGACGTGGTGCTCGCCAGCTTCATCAATAACCTCAGAAAAAATAGCATCGAAAGCGTAGTGTTCAATGCCGTAATCTACCGCACGCTTGAGGCGTACCAGCAGCTCAATCAAGCGCTCAGCCGTGTCGGGATCATCGACTATCGGCTTTTCACCCAAAATCACCGGCAGCCATTTTTGCGCGGCAACCTCTTGCGGCCCGACACACAGTGCGGCCAGCAAACCTTGCGCCGCATCTAAACGCAGCGCGTCTTCATTGAGCAGGCTTGACAGCAGCTCATCAAGCTCCGCGATGTCATGCTCATCTAAAATATGGCTTTGGGTATCGCTCACCGTGCTAATCCCTGTGCCAATTCCGGGGCCAATTCCGGGGCCAATCCAGGTGCCAATCCAGGCGCCAGACTCAACCAAACCGGCGTGTGGTCGCTCGGGTTTGCTTGCTCACGGGGGTTTTTATCAATGCCAACAGCCAGCAGCCGCGCCTTTAATCTGTCAGAAATTAGCGCTAAGTCGATGCGCAGCCCCAAATTACGCGTGTATGCCCCTTGCCGGTAATCCCACCACGAAAAAGCTCGGGTAGTGGGCCACAGTGCCCGATAGCTATCGTGCAAACCCAGCGCATACAGTTTTTCTAAGGCGTCGCGCTCACGCTTTGAGCAGTGTATTCCCCCGCCCCACGCGATCGGGTCATAAACATCCAAGTCACCGGGCGCAATGTTGAAGTCACCCAGCAATGCTAACTCCGGGTGTTTGCTCAGTTCAGCGGCAACTACGCTCGTCAATGCTGTTAACCAACGTAATTTGAATTGAAACTTCTCGCTCTCTAGAGATTGACCGTTAACCACATAAACGTTGATTACGCGCACGCCCCGAATGGTGGCGGCGATCACTCGCCGTTGATCGGCAGCATTCAAGACCTCACCGAAATCAGTGCATACATCGCTAAGCCCGCAGCGGCTCAAAATCGCCACACCGTTGTAGCTTTTTTGCCCGGTAAAGGCTGCCTCATAGCCTAAATCCTCCAATTCTTGAATCGGGAATTTATGATCCTCCATTTTTGTTTCTTGCAGGCAAACGACATCTGGTGCCGCACTTTGCAGCCAGTCGGCCAAATGCGACATCCGCATGTTGAGGGAGTTAACGTTCCAAGAGGCGATTTTCACAGTTTGATCTTTGCAGTTAATTGTTGGACGTTGCCGCAGTTTGCGTCTGGAGGCAAGCATAGGTGACAAATTTTGCGCTTTAAAACCTGGGCTGCAGATTCGTATTTGCCTTTGTTTGTGGTATCAAATAACGCACTTTCAATGTGGTTTAATCACCTATGCAAAGAAGAATGCTTCTACAACTCGCTTTGCTCGCTAGCACGCCAGGAATAACATCGGCAGCTCTAAAGCACACGTTATCCACGCCGACCCGAATCAATACGGTGCTAGCCGCCATGCGCGAGCGCTTCAGTGCAATTGTCGATGCGCCAGAACGCTTTCGCCTGCAAATTGAATATGCCTATAAGAGCCACGCCTATCCAATTCCCAGATCAGGTGAGAACTGGGCTTTTGAAAGCTACCGGCAAGGTGCCGAATGGACGGCACCCGCCAGCACGGTCAAACTGCCAATCGCGATCTTTACGCTGCTTAAGCTAGCGCAATTGGGCTTGCCGCGAACTGCGCGGCTGAAAGTGATCGACCCGCCCAATTGCGCCGCGCAAGCGGATGAATTGGCCGAATTTGAAGCGATTGAGCACACTTTAACGCGGATGTTGGTGGTGAGCGACAATGGCGCTTACAACCGGCTTTATGAGTTCGTCGGCGGCGATCGTGTGCCGAGCTTGCTCAGGCGTTTTGGCTTTCCCAATGCCAAGCTGCAGGCGCGGCTCGGTACGTGTAACCCAGCGGAAAACGCACGCGGTCGGGGTGTGGTGGTGGCGGATATTGACGACAAGGTGCTCTGGCAAGATCGCGCCGAACATGCGATCACGATTAGTGCGCCCGCGTCCTCAATGCCATCAAGTAGAGTCGGCAACGCGTATTTAGATATAGATGAAACGCGCGTTGAGGGGCCGAAAGATTTTAAGTTCTCGAACCACTGGACCATTGCGGACGCGCACGCATTGACGCTGGCGATTGCGGGCGTGCGCCCGCATCCGCTGATTGCTGCGTTAGCGCCAGCAGATCTAGAATTTTTGCGCAAAACCATGCGCACCTTGCCGCGCGAAGCAGGTTTTGCGGAAAATGACTACCCGGATGCCTGGGGCAAATTTTTGCTGCACGGCGATCAAAAATCTAGACTGCCCAGCGACACGCACAGCACCAATAAGATCGGCCAAGCCTATGGTTTTTTACTCGACAGCGCTTGGCTGGAAGATGCAGCGCACCAGTGCGTGCTGAGCGCGGTGCTTTATGTCAACAGCGATGGCGTGCTTAATGACGATCAATACGAATACGAGCAGCTCGGACTGCCGTTTTTGGCGGAATTCGGGCGGCGTATGCTGGCGATTAGCCCAAGGTGAGTGCTTTGAGTTAGCATGAACAATCCCATCCTTTAAGTTGTTTGCCATGACCCGCGCTATCGGTAAGTCCAATCAACCCGCAAAACCAGCGGCGGAAAAGATTCGCAACGTTGGGCCAAAATCAGCCGCTTGGCTGCGCCAAGTTGGCATTAAAGGCACCGAGGATGTGCGCGCACTCGGCGCGTTTGCGGCGTTTTTAAAAGTGCGTCGCGCCGGCTTTAAAGCCAGTTTGAGCCTGATTTATGCCCTTGCAGGCGCAGAAGATGATTGCCATTGGCAAACTTTGGCGCCCGAGCGCAAAGCCGCGTTACTTGAGCAATACACAGCGTTTGAGGCCGAAGTAAAAGCCGCGAAGAAAATTTTCGCACCGCGCGGTGGCTCCAACATGGGTGCGGTGTTGGTGGAACAGGCGCTGGGTAAAACCGAAAGCGCCAGCGACGACTGAGCGCTAAGCAAAAAGCCAGCAATCATGCTGATTTGCTTCAATAAACCCTACGGCGTGCTGAGCCAATTTAGCGCCGAAGGCGGGCACCCAGGCTTGGCCGCCTACATCCCACAAAAAGGCGTATACGCCGCCGGCCGCCTAGACCATGACAGCGAAGGCTTACTGCTGCTGACCGACGAAGCCGCGCTAGCCACGCAGATCGCACAGCCAAAATTCAAATGGCCGAAAACTTACCTAGCCCAAGTTGAAGGCACAATCACCGACACCGCGTTAAAGCAACTGTGCCAGGGCGTGCGCCTAAACGACGGCGTCAGCTTACCTGCACACGCGCAAATCGCGGCTGAGCCCGCGCGGCTCTGGCCGCGCGACCCGCCGATCCGCACACGTCTAGCGATTCCAACAAGCTGGCTGCAATTGAGATTGACCGAAGGCCGAAATCGCCAAGTGCGTCGCATGACCGCAGCGGTAGGCTTTCCAACCCTGCGCTTAATCCGCATCCAGATTGGCCCGCATCGTTTGGACGGTTTGGCACCGGGCAGTTGGCGGCAAGTTTAGTGCTAAATCGTCACAATCCTACTCACCCCCGCCGCTAGTCGCTGTACCTGCACCCTGACGCTAATGCGCTCAGTGAGCTCTTGTAGGTGCGAGATCACGCCGACTTTACGGCCCTGGGATTGCAGGTTATCGAGTGCGTCCATGGCGATACCTAAGGATTCGGCGTCTAAGCTGCCAAAGCCCTCGTCGATGAATAGCGATTGCACCTGCACGCGGTGGGCGGACAGCGAGGCCAAGCCTAAAGCTAGGGCTAAAGACAGCAAGAAGGACTCACCGCCGGAGAGCGAATGCACCGAGCGTACTTCCTCGCCCATGTCTTGATCGACCACGAGTAAGCCCAAACTGTCATGAATACGCTGGACGCGGTAGCGCCGGGTCAGGCTTTGCAGGTGCAAATTGGCGTGCTTGAGCAAAATGTCGAGGGTTAGCTGCTGTGCGAAATTGCGAAACTTCTTGCCGTCGGCGGACCCGATCAGCTCACCCAATTGCGACCAGACGTAGGCGTCACTGCTTTGTTTTTCGATTTTGCTGCGCAATACCGTTGCTTGCTGCGCACCCTGTGCATCGAGCGCAATTTCCAGCTTTAGGCGTGCGATGGTGTCGTCCAGCGCGCTGATTTCTAGCTGCACTTGCGCCAATTGGTCTTGCAGCACGTCGAGCGCTTCGAATGCGCCCTGCTCTGCCGCAAACGCGCTGCGCCGTTGGGTTCTATCGGTAACGACCGCCTGCGCGCTTGCCACGGCGCGCTTTAATGCTTGCAGTGCCGCCTGCTCGTTCGCGCGCCATTCGGGCGTTATTTTGAGTAGGGTATCCAGCTCATGCTGCGCTAAATGCTGCGCCTCATCGGCACTTGTCGAGTTAAACTGGGCCAGCCACGCCGCTAATTTTAGCTTTGCTGCATCAACCAAGCTGCGTTCTTGCGTGCGTCGTATTTCCGTCTGGCGCAGCGCCTCTTGCGCCGCTGCACGCTGGGCGCGCGCGTCTTGCAGCAGCGATTCTGCTGTACTCACGGCATGCTTTACCTGCTGGATTGCCACATTGAGCGCTGCCTCAACGTGCGCAATCGCTTGACCGGCAAACAGTGCGCCGCGATGCGCACGGTAGCTTTGCAGCTCTAAATCCAGCGCTGCGTGCTTTTCGCGTCGGTTGCTTTGCAGCTCAGTCGCCTGTAAGCAGGCTTTTTCACCGGCGCTTAGGGTGATCTCAAGCTGCGCCATGCGCAGGGTGAGCGTGCTGATATTGGTCAATTGCGTCGACCAAGTAGCAACATCGGCGCGCAGCTGATGCACAAAGGCTTGTGGGTTATTGCGCCAATTTATCCGCCATTCTGGCCGCCAATCTGGCCGCCAATCTGGCCGCCAATCTGGGCGTTCGGCCTGCGCTTGGAACGCTGCGTCAAGCTGGCTTTGATGGGCGGCTAATTGCTGGGACAATTCGGCTTGATCGCGCTGCGCGGTGGCTAAGTTTTGGTTTGCTGTAGCGCGCTGGCTTGCCAAATGACTGTGCGCCGCATGCGCTTGATTCAAGCGCTGGCTATCGCGATCAAGCTGCGTCTGCGCCGCTTCTTTGCGTTTGAGCGTGTCCCGATAACGCGCCTCCTGCTCGCGCGCGCTGGCAAGCGCCGCACGAACGCCGTCTTGCCGGTCTGCCAGAGTTTGTATGCGCTGCAATTCCGGAACCCCATCCATTTCACTGTGCATGGGATGCTTAGCCCAATCTGCGTTTAAGTGCAGTTGCACCTGTTCTAGTTCACTCAGCAAATGCTGGACTTCGCTAATGGATTTTTCACTGCGTTGCACATTGTCGCGCGCTGACGCAATCAGAATTTCCGCCTCACGCAGCGCCTTTTGCTTTGCGTTTAGCTGATCTTGCAGGCTTTTCAGCATATTCGCGGCCGGCGCATGCTCGGCAAAGGGATGCAAAAGCGAACCGCAAACAGGGCAAGGTTTTTCCGACTGCAACCCAGCGCGCATCGTTTGTGCGTTGGTGCTGGCCGCCAAAGTCGCTAAGTGCAGGGATTCTTTCGCGATTTGCTCGGCGCATTCCAATACGGGTAAATTTTGCAGCCCTTCCCGCAAGCGTTCACTACTGCTGCTTAAGCCCTGATGATGCTGCTGCAACAGCGCGTTTTGCTGGTGCTTTTGGGTCTGCAGCTCCACGCGTTTTTGCGAAAGATTGCGCGCGTTTTGCAGTTGCTCGAAGCTTGCCTCCAGCGCCGCTTTGTCCAGCGCCAATTGCTCAATATCAAATATGGCAAGATCTGCACTACGTTGGCCAAGCGCGGCATTTGTTAAATCAAACGCCTGGGCCGCCGTGCTTTTTACTTCGCTGGCAGCGACTAGCTTTAGCTCAAAAGCACTTAGTTCTTGCGTGAATTGGGCCACCTGTGTGTCGGCGGCTGCGAGTCGAGCGAGAATCTTTTGCGCTTCGTCAAACAAGGTCTCCCAACGCTGCCACGCCTGGGCTAACGGCCGCAGCACCGCGTTGTTGTGAAGCCAATTTTGCGCTGACGCTAATTGCGCTTGATCCGCCTGCATGCGCGCCCGAACGTCCGCTTGCTGGCTAAGCTCATGCTGCAAGTGCGCCGCTGCATTTTCGCACTCGCAAAGCGCCGCGAGAACTTGCGGCGTGATGGTTGCGATGCGCGCATCTAAGGCTTTGGCCGCGTCAATATCAGCTTGCGCTTGCAGCCGAGCCGCCTCAGCCGCCTCGCATTGGCGAAGCGCTAAAACTTGCTTGTCCGAGCACTCATCCAGCCCAGCCTTAGCCTGAAAAAGCGTGGTTTCGGCCCGTTCATGCGCAAGTTTGGCATCTGCCTCGGCCTGATTTAAACGCGCCAACTCCGTACACAGTGGCCCGGCGGCCTGCACGTTCTCCAGCCGCACATAAGCCGCTGCGCGCGGCGCTGCAGCGTTTTCCTCAGCCTGGGCTGCGGCCAAAATGTGCTGCGCGTGCGCCTCGGCGGTTTTGAGCTGCTCGAACTGCTGATGCCAACGCAAATGCGCCTCAACGGCAGTTTTTTGTTGCGTTGATTCGGTTAATTGCTCTGACTGCGCATGCAGCTGCGCTACTTTTTCGGCGCTTTGCTCCGGGGTTAACGGTTTTAGCGCCTGCCACTGCTGCTCTAATTGCGCCAGCTTTTCTTTCTCCGCCTTCATGCGCGCAAAGGCGAGCATTGAAATTTTGGCGTAGGACTCGGTGCCGGTCAGGGTTTGCAGCAGCTCGGCGCGCGCGTCATCTGAGGCTTTTAAAAACGCACTAAAATCGTTTTGCGCCAGCAACACAGCACGGGTGAATTGCGTAAAACTCAAGCCCACAAAAGACTGGATGAGCCGCAAAGTTTCGCCCTTGCGGTGATCGCCGAGTGACTGACCATCGCTGATGCGCACTAAGGTGATCTCACTTTGCTGCAGCTTGCCGTTGGCTTTGCCGTGCGCACGCCTTACTGCCCAGCGGGATCGGTACGCCACGCTGTCGACACCGATGAAGTCAACCTCAGCAAAGCCCTCGCTACTGCCGCGCCGCAAAATCGTGCGCACATCGCCCGGCGTAATCGCGTTGGTGCCGACGTCCATAATGTTGCCGCTGGCAGCGATGCCGCTCAGGCGCGGGGTTTGCTCATACAGCGCTAAGCACAGCGCATCCAGCAGCGTGCTTTTGCCCGAGCCGGTGGGGCCGGTAATCGCATACAGGCCCGCACTGGCCAACGGCTCGCTTTGGAAGTCGAGCGCGAACTCACCCGCCAGCGACGCTAGGTTTTTGCCCCGGATCACCAAAATTTTCATGGCTTCATGCCCTTATCACCGTCAGAATCGCCCGCGCTGTCGACCAACTCCGCAAACGCTGTCATCAGAGCCTCAGGCGGGCATTTACCATAGCGATGCTGAAACAGGCGCTCAAAAAACCCCGCTGGTGCCATTGCGCTGAGCGCATCAATCGCCACCAAAGGTGCTGCAACCAGTTCCGCACTTTGCTGTGTGGACGTTTCGATCCGAACCAAGCGCACCGGCTTACCAAGCAGTGCGGCCTGCACCTGCGTGCGCAGATCGGGCTCGGGTTGTTCTAGCCGCACGCGCACCACTAGGTACGGCCATTGCGCCTCGGGCAAATCGCTATTTTCTATTGCTTGGAGCTGCGTCAGCACGGCAGCAATGGGCGCGGCAACGTGCGGCACACTGAGCAGCTCCACGCTTCTTGGAATGCGAATTTCGCGCGTCGATACGACGGTTTCGCCACTCAACTCAACCAGCACCACCTGATGCGGATAATTGATCTCTGAAAACGACATCGGCAGCGGAGAACCGCAATAGCGCCGGGTCGGATCGCCGCCAATTTTTTGCGCCAAGTGCAGGTGCCCCAAAGCCACATAACTAATGCCAGGTGCAAAAATATCGCCGCTAAGCGCCTCCACCCCGCCAATCACAATGCGCCGCTCGGAATCTTTCGACACCGCACCACCGCTAATGTGGCAGTGTCCAAGCGCAATAATGGCCTGCCCCGCCATACGCTTGTTGGTGGCAAATGCGTACGCTTGCGCGTACAGGGCCGCAATGCCCGCGCCATAAGGGTCGGGCGCGCCCTCAATTCTAGGCAGGTCGCTCGGGCGTAAAAATGGCATTGCGATACACCACGCAGCAATCTGCCCAGCCGCGTCTTTTAGCGGCACGACAATGCGATTGAGATCAATGCTTGCGCCGCTATCATCCCCGCTATTACGCCCGACTAGCCCGATCACCACCGCATCCAGCAGCGCCAAAAACGGTGCCGGTGCTTCCAAGCGTGCAGGTGCATCGTGGTTGCCTGCGGTCATCACCACGTTTAAGCGCGGCAAGCGCCTTCGCGCCTCGGTCAGAAAATGATAGAGCTGCGATTGCGACGCCGCAGACGGGTTGCTGTTATCAAACACATCCCCGGCGATCAGCAAAACATCCACCTGTTCTGCAACCAAGGTATCTAGCAGCCATGCAAGGAATTGCGTGTGCTCAAAACTGCGGTCAAACTGCTGCAAGCTCTGCCCTAAATGCCAGTCAGAAGTGTGTAAAAGCTTCATTCTAAAATTAGCCTCCTAAAATTAGCTTTCAGAGCGGTGCTTGCGTGTCGGGTCAGGGTTGCGCAAATCGTAAACATTGACGCCTGCTTCAGCATCGCTGGCGGATTTGTAGAGCCAATCGGGGTTGTCAATACAAAAGCGAATATCAGCAGCGCCACTGCGCCACCGCTCTAAAACCGAGGCGCGTGAAAACTCGTAATCCGCCGAGGGCAGCGTGCGTGAGGCTGGGCGATACACTAACTGCACCAAGTCAATGTTCTGCGGTGCCGCGTGCTTTTTTAACTGCATCACTGCCGGGTGGTTTTGCATTTCTGCAGGTAAGTGTTTGACCACGTTGTCGATGCTGTGCTTCAAGCTTTGCAGCTGCGTCAACATGCTAGAACCATAGCGCGTGCGGCTGGAATACATAATGTTTTTATGCCGCGCCATCGCGCTCAGCATATCAGTGGGCATTTCGCCGCGCGCGCTAAACAAATCTACTTGCAAAATCATGCGGTCTTTATCTTGACGATGATCCAGCACGTAATGCAGCGGCGTATTGGACACAATGCCGCCATCCCAATACGGCACGCCGTCAATCACCACCGGTGCAAATGCGGGCGGCAGCGCGCCGCTGGCCATAATGTGCTCCGGCTTAATCTCACACTGATGGTTGTCAAAATACACCGAGTTGCCGGTTAGCACTTCTACCGCACCAACGCTCAAGCGCACCGGCTTTTTGTTAATCAGATCAAAGTCGATCAATTCCAACAGCGTTTTGCGCAGCGGTGCCGTGTCATAAACGCCCAGTGCGCTTGGGTAGCCGGGTGGCGCGATAAAGTCAAAAACCGGGCGCATTTGATAAAAGCCGTTGACGCCAAACATGGACAAGCGCGAGCTAAACCAATTAAAGGCGGCGCGGTTGACCGGCGTGATGGGCTGCGGCAACAGCATGCCGCTGGATACGCGATGCCAGAATTCGCGCAAGCGTTCGACCCGGCGTTCAGGCACATTGCCCGCGATCAGCGCGGCATTAATGGCACCGATAGAGACACCCGCAATCCAATCCGGCACGTAATCGCTGCCCGATAGTTCCTCATAAACCCCCGCCTGATAAGCGCCCAGCGCACCGCCGCCCTGCAGGACAAAAACAATACTTTGCTTGTCTTGCGGCGCTTTTACAGCCGATTTTGCCTGCGAGGCAGTCTTTTGAGCGCGGGGTTTGGTCGCCATCATGAGGTCATTTGCGCCAAAATTATGGCTTTTTAGAGTTTGGCTTAAGTGTACTTCGTTAAACCCTGTACGCCCCTAAACCCTTGCAGCAACGTGCACACACCCGCATGATGCGCCATGCTCGATCAAATATTCATCCACGCGCGCCACGCCGCGCGCAGCCTTATTTATGCTGACCGCAATGCGCTGTTAGCCGCGCTGCAACAGGCGCTAGCACAGGCCAGTGCGCAGATTTTAGCCGCGAACGTGGCTGACTTGGAGCTTGCGCGGGCTGCGGGAATGACGGCACCACTGCTGGATCGCTTGGCACTCGATCCGGATCGCTTGCACGCCATCATCGCCAGCATATCGGCGGTAATCGCGCTGCCTGATCCGGTCGGCGTGACGTTGGAGCACTGGCAGCACCCGCAGGGTATGCAAATGACTAAGCGCAGCGTGTCTTTTGGCGTCATTGGCGTGATTTACGAGTCGCGCCCGAACGTGACTGTGGACGCCGCAGTGCTGTGCTTAAAAGCCGGCAGTGCGGTGCTGCTGCGCGGCAGCGCCAGTGCGCTGCAGACGAATCGCTGTTTAGTGGCCGCGATGCGTCAGGGTTTGGCGGCTGGGGGTGCAGATGTAGATGCAATCAATTTAGTGGACTCCATTGACCGCGCCAGCGTGACGGAGATGCTGAGCGCACGCGGCAAGATTGATCTATTGATTCCGCGCGGCGGTGCGGCGTTAATTAGCCATGTTGTAGAAAATGCGCGCGTGCCGGTGATCGAAACTGGCACCGGGGTTTGCCATTTGTATGTACACGCAAGCGCCGATTTTGCCCAAGCGCTAGCGATACTCATGAATGGGAAAACCCAGCGCCCAGGCGTTTGCAACGCGCTGGAAACGCTGTTGCTGGACGCGGCGATTGCACAAGAATTTTTACCGCTGTGCTTAGCCGAGCTGTTGGCGGCGGGCGTAGAAGTTCGCGGCTGCGCACTGACTCAGGAAATTGCCAATCGCCTGGACATCGTGATCCATGCAGCAACCGAGCAGGACTACGCCGCTGAATTTCTGGATCTCATTATCGCGGTCAAAGTCGTTGCTGACTTGGACGCTGCGCTGAGCCATATCGAGCAATTTAGCACCCAGCACAGCGAAGTCATTTGCGCCCGCGATCACGCCGCGATTCAGCGCTTTAGTAACGAAGTCGACGCCGCTGCGGTGTATGCCAATGCCAGCTCACGCTTCACCGATGGCTTTGAGTTTGGTTTTGGCGCCGAGATCGGCATTTCTACGCAAAAAATGCATGCGCGCGGGCCAATGGGGCTGCGGGAAATGGTGACCTATAAATACCTAATCGACGGCTCCGGGCAGGTGCGCTGATGCGTCGCGCAGGGGTTAAACAAGTCGGGGTTAAACAAGTCGGGGTGAAACGGGTAGTGTTGAAAGTAGGCTCGTCCAGTTTGACCGATGTCGATGGCCGGATTGATCTTGCCAAGCTAAGCGAAATCGCCGCAGCGGTGCGCAGCGCAAAAGCGGCGGGTATCGAAATTGCGCTGGTTTCCAGTGGCGCGGTCGCTGCCGGTGCTGGCAAACTTGGCCGCGCACGGCCGCGCACATTGCCGGAAAAACAGGCCTTCGCCGCTGTTGGTCAAGCCGAACTGATGCGCCAATGGGCGGGCGTATTTGCGCCGCCTGACATTGCCCCCATTGTCGTCGCGCAATTTTTATTGAGCAGCGACGACATCCACAGCCGCAAACGCTTTGTCAATGCCAAGCAGGCGCTGGATGCTGCATTCAAACTGGGTGTACTGCCGATCCTCAACGAAAACGACACGGTGGCGACCGCCGAACTTAAGCTCGGCGACAACGATACCTTGAGCGCTTGGGTCGCCTATTTAGTCGACGCCGATACGCTGATGCTGCTGACCGATGTCGATGGCCTGTATTCGGCCAACCCAAAAACGGATGCCAACGCGGTCAAGCTGAGCGAAGTGCGCGATATCAGCCAAGTTATGCACTTAGCTGGAGATGCGGGCAGCGCACGCGGCACCGGCGGTATGCGCACCAAGCTAAGAGCCGCGCAAATTGCCTCGGACGCTGGCATTGACACCCTTATTTTGACCGGTGGCGGCGCTGCGGTGCAGGCCAGTCTGCGCGGAGCAGCAATCGGCACACACATTTTCGCGGCCCGCACCCGCACCGAAGCACACCCAGATTTCGCAAAAACGGGCCGCCAAACCGCAAAACGCAGCTGGATTTTGCATCAGCCTACGCGCGGCGCAATCCGCATTGATGCGGGCGCAAAAGCCGCACTTTTGGCGGGGCGCAGCCTGCTACCCAGCGGCATTGTGCAGATCGAGGGAGACTTTAATTCCGGCGATGCCGTGCAAATTCGCTTTGGCGATCAGCTGCTTGGGCAAGGCTTAAGCAGCTACCGCGCGGCGGACTTGCAGCGCATTGCGGGCAAGCGTTCCGCTGAAATTAGCGCGATTTTGGGGGCGAAACCGTTCGATGAGGCGATTCATCGGGATCGGCTGGTGTTAGGTTGATGCGTGAATCAGTCTTTTTCGGACACGCCACTGGCGGCGGGGGTGGTGGCGGCAATTGAACAGGCGACAGCAGTGCACTGCACTGGTTCGACAAGCTACAGCGAAGCCAAAACGGTCGGCTGGAGTGCCTTGTTAGGGCTTGCCGCCATTGGAAAGCCCTGCTTTTGCCACTGCCTGAGATCCTCGGCTATGCGGTGGACGTTGTAGTCATGCAGTGCTGCATATTCCTCTCGCAGTTTGCGTGTTTCTTCAACAATAGGGTCATTCCACATCGGGCTTGCCTCCGGTGAGTTCGTCGGGTGTGCAGAGAACGGGCGGCTCATAGCCGCACTCGCGGCATACCCGCTCAATGAGCGGGCGCTTGACTGCATTGGCGATGTGCTTGCAGTTCCAAGTGAGCAAGAAATTGATGCCATGAAATGCAGCGGTTGCGATGTGCAAAGCGTCTGCTGCGGCCTTGGCAGGGAGTGCTGCATGCGTGAGCAATAGCTCAGAGAGTTTTTCAGCTTCCGGTGAGATGGCTACAAGTGGTAGACCCTGCAACCATTGCAGCCGGGCAGACGCCGCTGTGATGTCACCGGCGCTGGCCTCACGAAGCACTAGTGGTGAAGCGTAAAGAGAAAAATTGCCCCGCTCAGTTACCCACCAATCATGGGTGGTTTGCTGATGCCCAGCCGTGATGATGTCGCGGCTGGGCCTAGCTGCCAAATAGCTGATGATGCTCGTTTCAATGTAAACGCGGTTACTCATAGCATGAGGCTAGCACCGCCCTGTCACACGGGCAACCAAAAACTCTAACGGCAAAAGCTAAGCCGCCCAGCTACTGACACCAGGGCACACCCGCCAATACGCCATCTGCAAAATCTCATTTTGAGCCAAATCCACCTGCCAAGCGCTAGCTGCAGCCTGCGCAGTAACGCCCAAATGAAACGCGATGGTGCTGCGCAGCTGCACGCTAGCGGTCTCAGAGCTGGCGGGAAAAAGCTGCAACTCGGCCAAATGCTCGGGCAGTGCGCTGCCGTGGTGACGCTTCACCCACGCTTCTTTTGCCACCCAGCGCTGTAAAAGTTGATCTAAATCGAGGCTATCCGGCGCCTCCCCTTGCGCCAACAGCAGGTACTGAAAACGCAATAGCCCGGCGCGCTCGCGGCGCTGTTCTAGGTCAATGCCAATCGCGCCGTTTGCAATCGCAGCGGCAATCCAGTCGCCGCTGTGGCTAATCGACACTTGCAAGGATGCAAAGTCCAGCACGGCGGGTGGCAAGTTGGGGCGTTCAATCAGCTGCCATTGCTCTGGCTGATTGCCAAAATGCTGGCTCAATAAGCCGCGCACCAGCCAGTGCCCGCTTAAGAATTGATCGCGTCGAGCCAGTAGTTTTAGGCGTTGTAAACGGTCTGTTTCGGAAGTGGAGAGCCAAGAATCTAGCGCGTCGGGCGCATCACTCAACACGTGCTCAACACGCCGAACTTGGATACGTACAAAGGGCGCGCTCAAGGCTGAATTAGTGATCACCGGAAACAATCCTTAGCGCCAAGCCATTCGCTTCATAAATGCGTTGACCATCGGCCCAAAGGCTTGCACTTGC